>JBFGYY010000063.1:0-10460 GCA_041587095.1 Motiliproteus sp.
CCACCGGGACAGAACAGCACCTGATCCGCCTTAAACTGCGCCCGTGCCTCCATAATAGGCCGCAAGGCACTGGCGTAGTTGCCACCGCTCTTGATCATGCCGTTGTGAGGCGCGCAACGCATCCCCTGATCGTCCAGCAACAGACGCAGGCAGCTATCGCCGCCGGCAAAGTAATCACCCACCGGCGACAGCAAAATATACTGGCAGGAGGTCGTTGAGGGCGCCGCCGCCTTACCGATCGCCGGCTCGGTGCCAAAATGGGTCGGGCGAATATACATGGAACCGGGAGGAGCCGGCACGTCGGCGGCAAAATGCGCCACCGATTCGGTCACCATGCGGGTTGTCACGGCCTGATCGATCTCGGGCAGGGCCAGCAAGCGACTGCTCTGCGCCAGACGTTCCATATTACGATCGATACGGAAGATATTGATGGAACCGTCTTCGTGGCGGAACGCCTTCATCCCTTCGAAACAGGTGCTGGCATAGTGCAGCACGTGAGCACCGGGGTGCAGCTGAATACTGTTGCTGGGGACCATCTCGACGGGACTCCAGCTCGAACCATCAAACCAGGAGATCGCCATTTCAGGCATGAAAACGGTACCAAATGCAGACATTACGCTACCTCTAAGGTGTCAGAAACTATTCTCTTGCTAGCGAACAACGAATTTAGACACGGCACAAAACCCTGACAAAACGGTCTTTATTATTCTGTTCGTTGCACAGCCCAAGGCCATCGATTGTAATCACCAATGTCTGAAAAGGGAATTACCCAAACAAGAACAAAGGGCTTTCAACGGGGCATCGCTGGGTGTTTTCACTGCATTCTTGTAAACTAGCACTGCTCGACGCCAAACCGTCGGCAAAAGGCTGTCGGTAAAAGCACACATAATCACATGGCTGTCGCTACAACGATGCAGCGCCGACACAACCAACGCAGTTATTTAACGGATGCTTTGTGCCAACACTCTGGATTATCAGCGATAACAAACCCGGCCATCTAAATCAGAGCCTGGGGCTGGCGCAAGCGCTGCAAGATCAAATCCCAACAGTCAGCCTGCATACTCTGAACGCCTTATCCGGACCGGTCGCCATTAGAAGCTGGATTAGCAAGCGCTACCCCGGCAGCGAGGGACTCCCCAAAGCTGACATCGTTATCAGTGCAGGACACCGCACGCACCTGTCACTATTGGCCGCGCGCCGTTATTGTGGCAGTAAGTGCGTCGTTATTATGACACCAAGCCTGCCACTGAACTGGTTTGACCTTTGCCTGATACCCGAGCATGACGAACCGCCAGTACGCCCAAACGTCGTCGCCACACGCGGCCCTCTAAACCGAGTTCAGGCACAAACGCGGGCTCCGGCCCAAAACGGTTTAATACTGGTAGGAGGACCATCCAAGCACTTTTGCTGGTCCGATCAGGATACGCTACATCAGATCGAAACGATCATCAGCCGTTCTCCGGGCATGCACTGGACACTCAGCACCTCCAGACGTACTCCTGCCTCATTCCTGACCTGCTTAGACGGCCGATTGAAACAGTGCTCCAACTTGACCACGGTGCCATGCGAACAAACAGATCAAAACTGGTTGCCTCAGCAATTGACTATGAATGCACAAACGTGGGTAACAGCGGACAGCGCGTCGATGGTTTATGAGGCGCTGACAGCGGGCTGTGCAGTTGGCATTATTGCTGGTCGCCCCAAACAGGCAAACAGAATAGTCAAAGGTCTTAACTCCCTGTCTGATGCGAGCCTCGTCACCCAGTACGAACAATGGCTTAGAACAGGTAAGATGCCAAAACCGTCACAAGCATTTAATGAAGCGACACGCGCAGCAAATTGGATTCGGAATCACTGGCTTATCCCCCCCAACCCGGATAGCCCCGGTCAGAAAAATGACCTACGAGCATAATCATCATCGTAAGTTTAACCGTTACAATAGATGGCTCTGGGACTTTGGCATACAAAGCCCTGTGTCAATTAAGATCACCGTTTAAAGCCTCTTCAGCGCATCAGGAGCAGTAAACATGGGTTTGAATAACGTGAAAGCTCCGACCGACCGCATCCGCGTCAAAGTGCTAAGTCGTGTAAAAGAAGCGGCTTGGTTGCGCCAGTTGCCAGGGGCATTACCCCAATGGGGACTGTGTGACTTTGAATTCGACCCTGACTGCAAAGACTACGACTGGCTAGTGGTTTACGACGAACTGCCGCCCATGCAAGGTGAGCGTTTTCCCACGCGCAAAGAGATACTCCCTTGTCCCCAACGTAACACGTTGCTGGTAACGACCGAGCCTTCCACCATAAAGTCTTACGGCAAGGCCTATGCCAGCCAGTTTGGCTATGTTCTCACAAGTCAGGAGGAATGGGCCCTGCCTCATTCTGGACGGATCTTTTCGCAACCCGCCTTGCAATGGTTTTACGGGCTTGGGCTGGAAAGCGGACTACGCAGTTATGACGACATGGTTGCTCACCCGCCGCTCGAAAAAACGAAAATGATCGGTACCGTCTGCTCGGTTAAACAACAAAAACACACTCTGCATAATCAGCGGTATCAGTTTACCCAATCGCTGCGCGGCCGATTTCCCGAAATGGATGTTTACGGCCGGGGCGTAATTCCTATGAATGACAAAGCCCAGTCATTGGACGATTACCGCTACCATATCGCCATAGAAAACTTCATCGGCCCCCATCATTGGACTGAAAAGCTCTCGGACTCTTTTCTGGGAGTCACCTTGCCGTTTTATAGTGGTGCGACGAACGCCGCCGAATACTTCCCTGAGAACAGTTTCATTCCTATCGATATCATGGATCTGGATGCATCCACTGAGACCATCAAACAGGCGCTGCAGGATAATCTCTTTGAAAAACGCCTCCCGGATATTCTCGAAGCGCGGCGGCGCGTCCTGGAGGAATACAACTTTTTCCCTGTTATTGCTCGCATTATCGAGGAGCATTACGCGCCTCATGCTAACGAGCCCATCGGTGATGCGATACTGGCGCGCCGTGCCATCGCCAAAAGTTCTCTGGCCAATGGCTTGCGACATCTGTATGAGAAAACTCGCTTACGAACCCTGCACCGGTTCAAACATTAAGACAGCTGTCCTCCGGTGCATAAATTCTACGCAAACGCCCGCAACCACGCTCCCCAGTGGCATGATGACGATATTGAGAGACCAACTATGAAAGTATTACAACTTCTGCCCGAGCTGAACGAGGGCGGTGTCGAACGGGGCACAGCAGAGCTCAGTCGTGAATTTGTAAAACAGGGGCTAACCAGCATAGTCATCAGCAAAGGCGGCAAGCTCGTTGAACAAATTGAAAAAGAGGGCGGCCAACATATCTGCCTGGATGTCTGCAGTAAAAACCCCTTCACACTTCCCTACAGGATATTCAAACTGCGCCAACAACTGCGTGCGCTCGCACCGGACGTCGTACACGCTCGCAGTCGCATACCGGCGTGGATGACTTATTTTGCGAACCGGGCATTAGGTATTCCTTTTGTAACAACGGTCCATGGGTTGAATAGCGTCAGTCGATATAGCGAAATCATGACCAAAGGTGACCGCGTTATCACAGTCAGTGAAGTCGTCAGAGATTATGTATTGAAGCACTACTCCGTCGCAGAGGGAAAAATCCGTGTTATACAGCGGGGAGTTGATACCCAGTTTTTCAATCCTGAACATGTAGATAGCCACTTCATAGAACAGTTCAAGGCTCAATACGACCTTAATAACAAATTTATCGTATCCAGTGTCGGACGTATCACTTGGCTGAAAGATTTTGAAACGTTCATCAAAGCAATCGCAATCGCCAAAGAAAAAATCCCCAACATTACCGCCTTGATTGTCGGGGGCATTCGAGAAGATAAACAGGACTATTTCAACAGCCTCAAGGATCTTGCTCGTAAACACGGAGTGGAACAACAAATTATCTTCACGGGCAGCCAATCGAAAGTCGCTGAAGTTTATGCACTCAGCGACCTTACGGTTAATGCCTCACTGAAAATGGGCAATATCGGCCGCACGGTAGTGGAATCTCTGGCAATGAACACGCCTACCATTGCCACTACCTACGAAGGTCTGACAAACCTCGTCGAGGACGGTGTCAACGGTTACTTGATAAAAACCCAGGACCCAGACGACTTAGCAAACAAAATAGTGGCCGTCTCCCAAGGCCGTTTCAAGCAGATTAGGGAAACGCTCAACCCAGACTACACGTTGGATACAATGGTCAGGCAGACGCTTGCTGTGTACCGAGAAGTTGCTAACAAAGAATGACTTAGAACACTCAATCCATCAATACGAGCCAATACCAATCGGAGATCAGTGCCACCTTCGCCGGGACGCCCTGCGACAAGGCATAGAAACCATGAAAGTCTGTCACTATATCGCGTCAGCCGGCCTGGGACGCGGGGAAGCGTATATCGACCTGGTAAACAGCCTGTGTAACCACATTGATATCGTATTGCTGGTACCCCAGGGTGCGTTATTTATTCACCGGGTGGACCCACGTATCGCGATTGTTGAATACACAGCCAGCGACCATCGATTCAACCCATTTCTTCATTGGGAAATTTTCCGCAAGCTCTCGGCCATTAAAGCCGATATCGTGCATACACATTTTGCCAAAGCCACAGAAATTTTTTTACGTATAAACAAGTTTCTTAACATCCCCCATGTTGCCACGAAGCACAATCCACGCAAGGGGCGTGTTTTCAATAGGACGGATCATGTTATTGCCGTGTCCAAAGGTGTGGCAGCAAGCATCAGCCACACAAACGTCGACGTTATCTATAACGGTATCAACCCAATCGCCATCCAGCACCCCTCGCCGGAGGCCCGCCCGTCTACCCCCTTTAAAATTTGCGCCGTGGGTCGACTGGACCCGATAAAGGGGTTTGACCGCTTAATCACCGCTGTGGCACAGCTTGATTTTGAAGTTGAATTAAATATTTTTGGCGATGGCGAGGCCAAAGAAGAGCTCAGCGAATTAATTAACAGCCTCGAACTTCAGGACCGGGTGACCCTTCGGGGCTTTCGTACCGATGTTCCTGAATTGCTTGCCCAACACGATTTGCAGGTGATGAGTTCGCTTTCAGAAGGCTTCAGTCTGGCCATGGTGGAGGCTTTGTTTTACTCGCCCATGTTTATCAGCACTAATGTCCCGGGCTGCAACGAAATACTCCCCGAACAATTCATTGTGGAGCAAGACCAGATAGCCGCCAAAATCCAAGATATTCATGCAAATTACGCCCAGTATCAGCATGATTTCTCACAGCTAAAAAATGAGCTAAAGCCGCAACTCGACATCGCCAGCGTCGCGCAGAAATATATACACTATTACCTGAATATGCAGAAAGACTCTCATTAAAGCAACCGATAGAAGTAACGCAGGATTCTAGGTAAAATCCAACCATTCGGTATTCACATTACCCGGGGAAATCATGAGCTGTCGCGAGGTAACTCATCGCTTTTTCAATACTTGAGAGTATATAAATGAAACATTTTGCAATGATCGGCGCTGCGGGTTATATCGCCCCACGCCACATGAAAGCGATCAAAGAAACCGGTAACAATCTGGTTGCGGCACTGGATAAAAATGATTCGGTGGGCATTATCGACAGTTTCTTTCCCAATGCCGACTTCTTTACAGAATTTGAGCGCTTTGATCGTCATCTCGACAAGGTGCGTCGCAAAGGAGCTCAGGTCGACTACGTCGCTATCGCCTCACCCAATTACCTCCACGATTCGCACATCCGCTTCGCGTTACGCAGCGGGGCCGACGCCATCTGCGAAAAGCCATTGGTACTTAACCCCTGGAACATCGACGGACTGGAAGAGATCGAAAAAGAAACCGGAAAGCGGGTGTTCAACATCCTGCAACTGCGCCTGCACCCCAGCATCATTGCGTTGAAGCAGCAGGTGGAACAAACGTTACGCGACAATCCTAGCAAGGTGTTTGATATTGACCTGACCTATCTAACCAGCCGCGGACACTGGTATTTTGCCTCCTGGAAGGGCGAAGAACAAAAGTCCGGAGGGATCGCCACTAATATCGGCGTGCACTTCTACGATATGCTGACCTGGATATTTGGAAGCGTGAAAGAAAACAAAGTTCACCTGAGTCAGTCCGATGTCGCGGCGGGCTTCCTCGAGTTAGAACATGCACGAGTTCGCTGGTTTCTGTCGGTCAATTACGATTATATTCCCGATGATGTCAAAGCTAGCGGCCAGCGCACCTACCGCTCTATCACCGTAGAAGGCAACGAAATCGAATTTTCTGGTGGTTTTACCGATCTCCATACCCTCAGCTATCAAGATGTCCTTGGCGGTGGCGGATTCGGACTTCAGGAAGCACGCCAAAGCATCGAAACGGTACAGAATATCCGTACCGCAACAGTGCTAGGCTTGCAGGGTGACTACCACCCCTTTGCTGCCAAGGTGATAAAGGGATGAGCGATTACCAGTCCCATAGCAGCGCCATCGTTGATGATGGCGCACAAATCGGCACAAACACCCGAATCTGGCATTTTGTGCATGTCTGCGGCGGTGCCAGGATTGGGGATAACTGCTCTTTAGGGCAAAACGTTTTTGTCGGTAATCGGGTGCTTATTGGCAACAACGTCAAGATTCAAAACAACGTCTCCGTTTACGATAACGTCACCATCGAGGATGACGTTTTCTGCGGCCCGAGCATGGTTTTCACCAACGTTTATAATCCACGTTCAGCCGTATCCCGCAAAGATGAATACCGAGACACACTGGTTCAAAAAGGGGCTACGTTGGGGGCCAATTGCACCATCGTCTGCGGCACATCGATAGGCCATCACGCATTTATCGGTGCAGGCGCCGTCGTTAACAGAGACGTTCCTGACTATGCGCTGATGGTCGGAGTGCCTGCCCGACAGGTCGGCTGGATGAGTGAGTACGGCGAGCAGTTGCAACTACCTCTGACGGGTGACGCTGTTACCACCTGCCCGCATACCGGCAGTACCTACCGCCTGCAAGCCGGTGTCCTGAACAAGTTCGATTAATGGCGTAACCGGATCAGACAATGGAATTTATTGATTTAAAAGCCCAGCAGTCCCGCATTAAAGATAAGATTGATGCCAATATTCAACGGGTACTGGAACATGGAAAATATATCCTAGGTCCGGAAGTTTCAGCGCTGGAAAACCAGCTGGCAGCCTATGTTGGCGTAAAACACTGCATCAGCTGCGCAAACGGCACCGATGCGTTGCAAATAGCGCAGATGGCATTCGGCATTGGTCCGGGTGATGAAGTAATCACCCCCGGCTTTACCTATATTGCCACTGCAGAAACCGTCGCGCTGCTGGGCGCAAAACCGGTTTATGTGGATATCGATCCACGCACTTACAACCTTGACCCGGCCCTGCTTGAAGCCGCAATAACAGACAGAACTAAAGCCATTATTCCTGTTTCACTCTATGGGCAATGTGCGGACATGGATGCGATCAACGCCATCGCGAAAAAACATGGCATCCCGGTCATTGAAGATGCAGCCCAAAGCTTTGGTGCCACCTACAAGGGAAAGCGTTCCGGCGGTCTGAGCACCATTGGTTGTACGAGTTTCTTTCCCTCCAAGCCACTGGGTTGCTATGGGGATGGCGGAGCTATTTTTACCGATGACGATGAGTTAGCCATCATCCTCAGACAGATCGCCCGACACGGTCAAGACCGTCGCTATCACCATATTCGGGTGGGAACAAACAGCCGTCTGGATACACTCCAAGCAGCAATTCTATTGGCCAAATTCGAGATATTTCCGGAAGAAGTTGAGCTTCGCCAACAAGCCGCAAAAATTTACCAGAAACTGCTCGCTGAAATACAAGGCATTACGCCCCCATGGATTGAGGGTTTCAATACCAGTGTCTATGGCCAATACACGCTTCGCTTGGATAATCGGGACCGTGTTCAACAAGCTCTTTCCGTAGCCGGACTGCCTACGGCAATACACTACCCCATACCTCTCAATCAGCAACCCGCCGTTGCTGACTCTGGAGCCCTCCTGCCCGTCGGCGATCTGGCTTCCGCTCAGGTCATGAGTATTCCAATGCACCCATATCTGGATGCAGACCAGCAACAACGATATGTTTCTATCATCGAAGGTGCAGTAACGGTGAATTGAAGGCGCGTTTGATCAGTTTAGGGAAACACCTCTCTAAGCTGATCATAGACGGCCAGTCTATTGCTATTGTCTATTACTGTTGCCTTTTGTAGAGCGTGTTCTTCCCCTCAGGCTGGGTCTTAAAGCGCTTGTGCATCCACAGGTACTGTTCAGGGTATTTCCGAATAGCCGTTTCAATCACGAGATTAATTAAGGTCGCATCGGCCACATCATCTCCGGTGGGGTAACCTTGTACCGGCGCGGAAATATCCAGTATATAACCACTGTCATCCGGCTTTCGGTACTGCCCCAACATCAGGACCGGCGAGTTCTTTATTTTGGCAATTCGGCTGGTAGCTGTAATCGTCGCCGCCTGAACGCCGAAAAACGGTGCGTACACCGCGTGGATCGGACCATAGTCCTGATCCGGTGCATACCACAGACAATGGTTGGCTTTCATGCAGCGCACCATTGCGCGGGTATCGCTGCGATCAATAACTTTATGCAGACTGCGCATACGACCGGCGCTGATGATACGATCCATAAGCGGGTTATCATTGGGCCGGTAGACGGTCTCCGCAATGCCATAACGCGAGAACAGCAGTGCGCCCAGATCCAGGCCGCTAAAATGTGCACCCAACAGGATAACACCGCGCCCCTCAGCCAGCGCTGCTTGCAGATTCTCCAGCCCCTTAACCTCGGTCATGCGGTGCAGCGGTTCGGGATCGGCCCACCAGGCCATGGCGGTTTCCAGAACACCTTTGCCGTTCGACAAGTAAGACGCTTTAACCAGATCCGCCTGCTGCTGCGCGTCCAGTTCAGGAAAACACAGGCGTATATTGGTCTCGGTCACACGCCGTCGAGAAGGCAGCAAATGATAAAGCAGCAGGCCAAAAAAGACACCGACCTTCATCTGCCAGCCATGGGGCAGCATTACCAGCAGGCGTAACAGGCCGACCCAACACCAGATGCCCCACCAACGCGGCGATAAAAATGCTTTCCAATCCTTAATCATCGTGCCCAATAGCTCTCGATACCGGTAAAGCGGCCATTTTACACGCCTTCACGCCATTTGTACTGACCACCGGATTTCCCGGCCCTTTCCCGTTATAATCGGCGCCATTGATCTCAATTTAACCGCCGGCGCTAGCAACTTAGCTCTGCACGCCGCCGCTATACGAGGCGTCCATGAGCGCACCCGAACAATCGCCCCCTAACGGCCTTCAAACCTATAAGCGCCTGCTGCGCTATATGCTGCCGCACTGGCTGGCCTTTGCCGCCAGTATTCTGGGCTTTATGATCTATGCCGGGACGCAGACCGCCTTTGCCAAATGGATGGAATTTGTTGTCGATACCCTGGAATCCGGTCAGCTGGATCTGCGCTGGCTGATCGCACTGTTGGTGGTGGTGATCTTCATCATCCGCGGCATCGGCTCCTTCCTCGGCACCTACTGCATCTCTTACGTGGCTCGCCACATCGTACTGAAACTGCGAACCGATCTGTTTCACCATATGATCCAGCTGCCTAACAGTTATTTTCAGAATCACAGCACCGGTGAACTGATCTCGAAACTGACTTACAACGTCGAGCGCGTCACCTCGGCGGCAACGGAGGCAATAAAGACCGCTGTTCGTGAAGGCTTGACCGTAGTCGGCCTGCTGGGCTATTTGCTCTACCTGAACTGGAAGCTGACCCTGCTCTTGCTGGCCGTGGCCCCCCTTATCGCGCTAGTGGTAAAACTGGCGTCCAAACGTTTCCGCAGCCTGAGCCATCGTATTCAGGATGTGATGGGCGATGTCACCAGCGCCGCTCAGGAGTCCATCAAGGGGTACCAGGAGATCAAAGCTTTCGGTGCCCACGCCAGCGAAGACGCGCGTTTTTCCGCCGCCTGCCGCAACGACCGCCATCAACAGATGAAGCTCGTTGTCGCCAGTGCCATTAACACGCCGGTGGTGCAACTTCTCGTGGCCGTCGCACTGGCCTCGCTGATGTACATTGCCATGCACCCAGCGATGATGGCCGAGATGAGCACCGGCGAATTTATCGCCTTCGTTACCGCCGCTGGCATGCTGTCCAAGCCGCTGCGCGCGCTCACCAACGTTAACACCCTGATCCAGCAGGGTATCGCAGCTTCGGAAAGCATTTTCGCCGTGATCGATCTGCCGCAGGAAACAGATACCGGCAGCCAGGTGGTGACGCGCGTCGCGGGTGATCTGGGCTTCGAAAACGTCGGATTTACCTATCCCGAGGGGGACAAAGCGGTCCTGAGTGGTATCGACTTCCATATACCTGCCGGACAATCGCTGGCCCTGGTGGGGCATTCCGGCAGCGG
>JBFGYY010000064.1:0-10449 GCA_041587095.1 Motiliproteus sp.
ATGGGGCTGTATCGCAAGGGCAAGTTTGCCGAAGCTTATGAGTGTTTTAAAAAGTCTCTGGAGCATGTCGAGAATAGCCCGAGTGTCTTGCTTAATCTGGTTCAGGCCGGCTATGAGCTGATTAAACAGGATCCCGCGCGAGCCGCGGAAGTTCTGGGGCTGTGTAATGAGCGTTTGCTGCGCATGAGCATTGGTGCCATGAACAATAAGCAGCAAGAGCGTTATCGCAAGCTCAATAGTCGAAAAGCTGCAGCGTCAGGTTCTAAAGCGCAATAATCACCGCAATGCGTTTAAGAACCCTGTGAATAAGCTATACCTTAATAAGGGCCGAGACCAATATTGATTGATTGATGGACAGGGCATGTCTTGGCTTGCTTTTCGCCAGTAGCACTTTGTGTGCAGTGCCGGCTGGCTGTCAGGCATTGCGGTAGGGTTTTTATTTTTTTAAACAGAATAGAATCTAAGACAGAATAAAATTGTTTGGAGGGGTGGCTTTGTTGCATATCGCGATACTGGAACCCGAACGGGCGTTAGCTGAGCAGATGATGACCTGGTTGACGTCTGCCGGACATCGCTACACCTGTTGCTCGGATATCAGAGAGTTTGTGGCCTGTCTGAGCAGCCATGACTACGATCTGCTGCTGGTTGATTGCGGAGAACGCGATGGCGGCTGTCTGGAGCTGCTTGAACTGAATCTTGATGCGCAGCATCCGCGCTCGCCTTTGTTGTTTGTCACCGAAGCCGATAATGAAAGCGCTATTGTGCGCGCCTTCGAGCGTGGTGCCGACGACTATGTCGTTAAGCCGTTGCTACGTGATGAGCTGTTGTCGCGGATTAGTGTGTTGCATCGACGCTTTACCCATCAGCAGCGCGAAAAACTGTTATTGCAACAGAATATGGGGCCGTTCAAGTTCGATTTTGGTCAGCGTACATTAAGTAAAGGCAATGCGGTTATCGTCCTGACTGAAAAAGATTTTTCTCTGGCGGCCTATCTGTTTTCGCATCAGAATGAATTGCTTTCCCGTCATCGTCTTCTGGCGGATGTGTGGGGGGTGAGTCAGGATGTTAATACGCGCACCGTTGACATGCATATCAGTCGCCTGCGTAAGGCGTTAAGTCTCGAAGGCAGTGGCTACGAGATTAAGACTGTGCACCAGCACGGTTATCGTCTCGAAGTGCGCAAGGGCTGAGCCTCGATTGCAATCATATCCACCGGCGGCTAAAATCCCCGCCACTCTCTTATGACGTGCCAATGTTATGGCGTGTTGAAACTGAGGCGGCAGGACTCTGCCGTTAGGCTTTTATCTTTCGGCTGTGCTTTGTAAGGCCCGGTTGCCAGACGATTCCTCATTCAATCTGTTTTGAAGGCTTATGAAAGCACATAAGATCAGCTCTGCTCCAATTCCCATGCGTAATGTCGGTCCTGTTAAAGTGACAGGCAATATCATGGATGATGAAGTCATGGTGCCTCTGGCGACTTATGAGAGTCCCCTGTGGCCCTCTGTGGGCCGCGGTGCGCGCGTGACAAAACTGGCTGGCGGCATTAAAGCGACGCTTATCGATGAGCGCATGAGCCGTTCTATTCTTCTGGAAGCCGACGATGCCGGCATTGCCCTGCAGTGTCTGAATTCGATTAAGTCACGCCGTGAAGAGATGAATACGGTTGTCGGTAAAAGCAGTCGTTTTGCCCGTCTGATCGATATGAATAGCCAGGTTGTGGCTAACATGATCTACCTGCGGCTGGAGTTCACGACCGGCGACGCATCCGGTCACAATATGGTTACCAATGCGGCCGATCATCTGTTTCCGTGGATTCTGGATCAATACCCGCAGTTACGTTACAGCTCCATCTCTGCGAACTATTGTTCGGATAAAAAGGCCACGGCGGTAAACGGGATTCTGGGTCGCGGTAAGTATGTGGTTACGGAAGTGACGATACCGCGCGCACTCTGCGAACGGCGTCTGAAGACAACCCCTGAGAAGGTGGTTGAGCTTAATATTAAAAAGAATCTGATCGGCACCATGCTGGCAGGCGGGTTGCGTAGTGCCAACGCGCATTACGCCAATATGTTGCTGGCGTTCTATCTGGCTACAGGTCAGGATGCGGCAAATATTATCGAAGGCTCGCAGGGCATTGTGCACGCCGAAGTGCGCGATGGTGATCTGTATTTTTCCGCCACGCTACCCAACCTGATTGTTGGTAGTGTTGGCAACGGAAAAGGCTTGGATTTCGTCGAAGACAATCTGACCTTGCTCGGCTGTAAAGCGTCACGCGAGCCCGGTGCTAATGCCCGGCGTCTTGCTGTTATCTGTGCGGCAACGGTGTTGTGCGGCGAGTTGTCTTTGCTGGCCGCCCAGACCAACCCGGGTGAGTTGATGGAATCCCACTTGAAGTTAGAACGCTGATGAGCGATCAAACCAACAACCGTAAAGTTGAGCATATCCGGGTTATCGAAGCGGACAGCGAGACCGATCGCAAGCAGGGTTGCTTTGACCGCATTAAGCTGCGCCATCGTGCGCTGCCGCAACTGGCGCTGAAAGACGTCGATGCCTCGACATCCTTTTTGGGTAAAAAGCTCAGTTTTCCTTTGCTGATATCATCGATGACCGGTGGGGACCACGAGCTGGTTCGGACCATTAATCGTAATCTCGCCATAGCGGCAGAGGCAACCGGGGTCGCGATGGGTGTCGGATCGCAGCGCGTCATGTTTACTACCGCTGCCGCCCGTGAAAGCTTTGACTTGCGTCGCTATGCCCCTACGGTGCCGTTGCTGGCGAATATCGGCGCCGTTCAGCTCAATTGCGGTTTTGGTTTGCAGCAGTGCCGTCAGGCGGTGGATATTTTACAGGCCGATGCATTGTACCTGCATCTGAACCCGCTGCAGGAAGCGGTTCAACCCGAGGGTGATACGGACTTCTCTGCACTGGATGTGAAAATTGCCGCGATTGTATCCGGGCTGGATGTGCCGGTCATTTTGAAGGAAGTTGGTGCAGGGCTGGCGCCGGAGGATATCGCGGTTGGGCTCAGTGCCGGCGTCAATATATTCGATCTGGCGGGCAGTGGCGGTACGTCCTGGAGTCGTATTGAGCACCATCGCCATCCTTCCGGCGGTGAGGCTGATAGCCTGGGCTTGCTCTTCCAGGATTGGGGGATTCCGACCCCGCTGGCTCTGCGGCTGGCACGGCCTTATCGTGATCGGGCTGATTTTATTGCAAGCGGCGGCATCAGAAGCGGTATCGATATGGTGAAATCTGTTATACTCGGCGGCTCACTTTGCGGCGTGGCCGCACCGTTGCTGCAACCCGCGATGGAATCGCCGGATCGGGTTATTGCTGTAATAGAGCAGCTTCGAAAAGAATTTGTAACGACTATGTTCCTGCTAGGTGCGGCTAATATCGGCTCGCTGCAGGGAAATGATGCGTATTTACTCGCAGAGCTATAGGGATTATTACTGAGTATGTCTGTCGGTATCGATAATATCAGTTTTTATACGTCGAATTTTTATCTCGATCTGAAGAGTCTGGCCGACGTTAAGAACATCGACAAAGACAAGTTTTATCACGGGATCGGTCAGGAAAAAATGGCGATTCCCGGTGCCGATGAAGATGTCGTCACCATGGCTGCCAGTGCGGCATTACCGGTATTGGAAGGCATCGATCGAAATAGCATCTCCACCCTGATGTTTGCCACGGAAACCGGGATCGATCAGTCGAAAGCCGCCGGTGTTTTTGTGCACGGTTTGCTGGGGCTGTCGAGTCGTTGCCGGGTGGTCGAACTCAAACAAGCCTGTTATAGCGCGACAGCCGCGATCCAGATGGCCTGTGCTCTGGTTGCACGCGAACCGCAGAAGCGGGTGCTGGTGATCGCCTCCGATATCGCCCGCTATGATCTGGACTCCTCCGGCGAGGCAACCCAGGGCTGTGGCGCGGTGGCAATACTTATCAGCAGCCAGCCACGTCTGGTCGAGCTGGCTCCCGAGGTGGGCAACTACACCGAGGATGTGATGGATTTCTGGCGGCCAAACTACCGTTCAACGGCGCTGGTCGATGGGAAATATTCCACCAAAATCTATCTGAAAGCGCTCAAGCAGGCCTGGTCTCATTACCATGATGTAACCGGGACGCCCTTTGAAACACTGGATTACTTCTGCTATCACCTGCCCTTTACACGGATGGCTGAAAAGGCCCATGCGCAATTATCCCGGGTGACCCGAGCCGGATTACCTGCTGAGCAGCAGGCTGCCCAGATCGAACCCAGCCTGATCTATAACCGCATTATCGGTAACAGTTACACGGCTTCGATGTATATCGGTCTGGTTTCTTTATTGGAAAATGCCGACGATAATCTTGCCGGTAAGCAGATCGCTTTCTTCAGTTACGGCTCGGGCTGTGTGGCCGAATTTTATACCGGCAAAGTGGTTGATGGCTATGAACAGCACCTTCACCAAGACCGGCATAATAAGCTGCTGTCTGACCGCGTCGAGCTGAGTTACGACGAATATCTGAAAATGTACAATTTCACCTATCCGGTCGATGGCGAAGATCATGAGTTCCCTGTGCAGTCCACAGGTAATTTCCGGTTGGCGGGTATCAGTCAGCATAAACGGCTCTACGCCCCGCGTACATGATTGCAAGCGCGCCAGCCAAGGTTATCCTGACTGGCGAGCACAGTGTGGTGTATGGAACCACCGCACTGGCATTGGCCGTCAGACGCTATGCTCGTTGCAATCTGGAACCTTCCGCCAACAGTGGCGTTGAGATCAACCTGCCTGATCTTGGCGTACTATGTCGCGCCGATTCTGCATCATTACTGGCGCATCACCAGCAGTGCGCCGCCCGCTACGCACAGTTTCTCGCCGGCTCTCTGCCCATCGAGCAGGTACTGCCTGAACCGGATTCCCTGATCCGTTACGCGCTTGCCGAGTTGCTGCAGCAGACATCGTCTTCTTGTTCGCTCGCTTTACACGGCAGTATCGGATCAGAAATCCCTCTCGGTGCCGGTATGGGCTCCTCGGCGGCAACCATTGCCGCGCTGTTGATGGCCGTCGCGCATTGCCTGCAGCTGCCGTTATCCCGTGACCAGTTAGTCTCAGTGACACAATCTTGTGAGCGTCTGCAGCATGGCCGGAGCAGCGGCATCGACCCGGCTGTTTGCTGTCATGGCGGTCTGGTCTGTTATCGCCAAGGCAGTATTGAGCGCCAGTCGGTAGCGCTGGGGCCGGGTTGGTACCTCGTCGATAGTGGTCGTCCGGAAGTTTCCACGGGCACCTGTGTGGAGCAGGTCCGGGAGCAATTCGCCACCAGCGCGATATGGCAAGAGTTCGAAGCCGTTGCCCAGCGCATGCTGGCCGGCCTAAAGGCCGGGGATCTGGACGGGCTGGCCGCTGCGGTACGGCAAAACCACCGGTTACTATGCGATATTGGCGTAGTGCCTGCCCCGGTGCAGGATTTTATCACCGCTATCGAGCATAGCGGTGGTTCAGGAAAAGTCAGCGGGGCTGGTGCGGTGGCAGGTGCGCAGGCCGGCTTGCTGATGATTTATCACCCCTGCTTGCCTGAATCATTGGTTAGCGATTACGGTTATAACCTCCTGCCTTTGGAGATCGATCATGATGGCGCACGAATCGATAATTAGAGCCTCGGCTCCCGGCACGCTGATGCTGATGGGAGAGCATGCTGTCGTCCATGGTGAGTTGGCGATTGCCTGTGCCGTCAATCGACGGATCCGGGTCGATCTGGCACTGCTACCCAAAGAAGAGCTGCAGATACATTCGGCACTCGCAAACTACCGCGCTCCCCTCGAGAGTCTGCCGGATCACCCTAAACTACGCTTTATTCTGCAGGTTATCGCGCAGCTTAAGCCCAGGCTTCCGTCCGGCTTGAGCCTGACCATCGACTCCGATTTTTCCGATCAGGTTGGCCTGGGTTCTTCATCGGCGGTAACGGTGGCCGTGGTGGCCGCACTGCTGTTCTGGATTGAAGGGGCTGAGCCTGATCCGGCCGAAGTCTTCGATGAAGCGCTGAATGCGATGTTGATGGTGCAGGGGCGGGGGTCCGGAACTGATATTGCCGCTTGCACCTACGGAGGCGTTATCGGCTACCGCCGCAACCCGCTGCAGATCAAAAAGTTACCGACTGTAGGGCCTATCGGGCTTTACTATGCGGGCTATAAAACTCCGACACCGCAAGTGCTGGCGCGAGTGAGAGAGGAGGGGGCCTTGATTCCTGAGCTGTACTCGCGCCTTTATGCCTTGATGGGCGAGACGACCGAGGCTGCAGTTGATGCGCTGACAGCAGGAGATATGACGCGTTTTGCCCGCCTGATCAACTACTATCAGGGGCTGATGGATGCGCTGGGGGTTAATGACCGAAAACTGGCCAGTATGGTGTATCAGTTGCGGGAGATGCCGGGAGTGGGCGCGGCAAAAATATCCGGTTCCGGTCTGGGTGATTGTGTTATCAGTATCGGGCTTCCCGTCGTTAAGGCCGATGCTTGCGCGCTAGACTTTACCGACATCCCCGTTTCAATCCATGAGCAGGGGGTTGAGGTTAGCTATGTTTAAGCAGGACTATGTTTAAGCAGGATAAAATAATGTTTAAGCCGGAGATAATAATGTTTGAGCAATACCAGACGATGGTTAAGCAGGGACAATACGATGTCTAAGCACTCCGTGGTGAAAGAATTCCTACCGCCCCAGCGAACGCCTTCTTCGACTCCTGTACAGGTGTTTGCGCCCAGCAATATCGCGTTGTGCAAATACTGGGGCAAGCGCGACCGCGAACTGAATCTACCTATCAACAGCAGCTTGTCGATCAGCCTGAAAGACCTCGGTACTACAACGCGCCTGAGTCTGAATGCCCAACCCGGTGACCGGGTGCGGCTGAATGGCAAGGAGCTGTCCGGTAATGACGCTTTTTGTGTCAAGGTTAGTCAGTTTATCGATCTGTTTCGCAGCGATGCCGGTGAAGGGCTGATCGTCGAAACCGAAAATAACATTCCCACCGCCGCCGGGTTGGCGTCTTCGGCCTCAGGATTTGCCGCGCTGATGCTGGCCATTGACCAGTTTTACGGGCTGAACCTGCCAAACGATCAGCTCTCTGCCTTCGCCCGTATGGGCAGTGGCAGCGCCTCGCGCTCGATTTATCAGGGTTTTGTCGAGTGGCAGATGGGCGTGCGGGAAGATGGTATGGACAGCTACGCCGTGGCCCTACCAGAGCAGTGGCCCGACTTTCGCCTTGGTTTGCTGACCCTGAGCAGTGCGCAGAAAGCGGTCGACTCGCGTAGCGGCATGCAACGCACGACGCAGACGGCCCATCTGTACCAGAGCTGGCCACTGCAGGCAGCGGCCGATCTGGAACGGTTACGGGGTGCCATCGCGGGCAAGGATTTCACCCTCTTGGGCGAAACGGCGGAACAGAATGCATTGTCGATGCATGCGACGATGATCGCTTCCTGGCCTCCGCTGCTTTACTGGCAGCCGGAGTCGGTCGCGACCATGCATAAGATCTGGCAGCTGCGTGCTGACGGTTTGGCGCTGTATTTCACCATGGATGCGGGCCCGAATATCAAGCTGCTATTTCAGGCGGCTGATGAGGCGGCGGTTCAGGCTGCTTTCCCGCAGGTTAAGATAGTGGCACCTTTTTCCTGACCTGACCTCAAATCAGGTTAGATAGATATGCAATTCGGTTGCTCGATAACAGGGCGGGCGCCAAACAACCACGACGGTCCTTTTGCACCAAGGGCCGTGCTTGTGTTCTGTAAGACTGCACGAATGCTGGTATCGAATTGCCAGTATTCGATTGTGGTCCGTATCCCAAAGCCAGCAAGCGGCAGGCACAAAACTCGTATTGCGTCCTGAAGGTGGCCGTTTTTTGAACGACAACAAGCACCGCCAAACCACTCGCCAGCCTGGAGCATTATTGCAGGGATTTGTCTTGACGCATCATTGCGTTGATGGGCCCTCCGGGCTCTCGTTTCATATCTGGCTGCAGACACCGCAAGGCCCTGTATTGGCTGTGGTTCAGGATCAGGAAGCGGTCTTCTTTATCAGAAGCGAAGATAAGGAACCTGTGCGTGCCGCGCTGACCGGTCTCAAGGGCTGGCGTTTGCAGGCCCTTGAGTTAAAAAATCCCGCAGGGGAGCCGGTTAGCGGGCTCTATTTTCAGCGTCAGAGAACCCTGGTGGACGCTCGTACACGCTTGGCCGAGAAAGGACTGGCCTGTTACGAAGACGATGTCCGCCCTGTTGAGCGCTATCTGATGGAGCGCTTTATCTGCGGTGGTGTCGAAGTCAGCGGGGTAGTGATACCGCACAAAGGTTACCGGCGCATAGACGGCGCCGTGCTGAAACGCGGTGATTATCTGCCGACACTGCGCTGGCTATCGCTGGATATCGAGACCACGATGCAGGCGGATCAGATTTTTTCGGTTGGCCTTTACGCGCCCCATGTCGTAAGTAAAACCAATAATTCGAAAATAGCGCAAGGTGAGAAGGCAGTTCAAGGCGAGGGCTCTGCTCAAGCGAAGGGCTTTGTTCAAGCGAAGGGCTTTGTTCAAGCTGAGGGCTCTTCTCAACGCGATGGCTCAGCCCAATCCCAAGCTTTTCAGCAGGTACTGATGGTTGGCGAAGCGCCTCTGAATGCCCCCCTTACTGATGCGCCGCCGTTTATTCATTACGTCGCGGACGAGCGGTCGTTGTTGCAGGCGTTGGTCGAGCAGATTAACGCACAGGATCCTGACCTGTTGATCGGCTGGAATGTGGTGGGCTTTGATTTGACGGTGCTGCAGCGACGTGCCGATCAGCTCGGGGTGCCTTTAAAGATTGGACGGGCAGGGGATAAGCTGCGCCTGCGCGATGGTAACGGCAACTTGCGTTTCGCCACGCTGGCCGGGCGGTTGGTGCTGGATGGGATCGACGCGCTCAAGGCGGCGACTTACAGCTTTGAGAGCTTTGCCCTGGAAAACGTGGCTCAGACGCTGTTGGGTCGCGGTAAGAAGATTGAACACGTCAATGATCGTGGCGAAGAAATAACTCGACTCTACCGGGAGGATAAACAGGCATTAGCCACCTACAATCTTGAAGACTGCCGACTGGTCAGTGATATCTTCACCCAGACTTGTTTGGTGGAGTACCTGCTGGAGCGCTCGCGCTTGACCGGATTAGCGCTGGATAAGATCGGCGGCTCGGCGGCGGCTTTCGATAATCTTTATCTGCCCCGTTTGCATCGCGGTGGGTATGTGGCGCCGGTCTATGCCTCAGGAGAGTCTGGCATGGCCAGTCCCGGCGGCTATGTCATGGAGTCGCGCCCCGGCCTGTTTGATCATGTGCTGGTACTGGATTTCAAGAGTCTGTATCCGAGTATTATCCGCAGCTTCTGCATTGATCCGATGGGGCTTTTTGAGGGCTTGGCTGTGGCAAGTACTTCTGCGCAGTCCGAAGTGGTACCGGGCTTCAACGGTGCCTGGTTTGACCGGCAGCAGCATATACTGCCGGGACTGCTGGCCACCCTGTGGGCCGCACGTGATGTGGCCAAGGCCAAACGCGATGAGGCGGTATCGCGCGCTATCAAGATCATTATGAATTCGTTCTACGGGGTTTTGGGGTCGCCGCTGTGCCGGTTTTTTGATCATCGCCTGTCGGGGTCTATCACTCTGCGCGGCCATCAGATACTCACCGAGAGCGCTGCGTTTATCGAGGAGCAGGGCTATCAGGTTATATACGGCGACACCGATTCGTTGTTTATCTGGTTAAACCGAACCTGTGACAATCACGGGGCCGATGCCATTGGCACAGAGCTATCCCGGCAACTGAATCACTGGTGGACCAGCCGTCTGCAGCAAGAGTTCGGGTTGCAAAGTTTCCTGGAGATCGAATACGAGACGCATTATCGACGCTTTTTAATGCCGACCATCCGCGGTTCCGAGCGGGGCAGCAAAAAACGCTATTGCGGTTTGGTGGAGGATAGCGAAGGCCAACCGAAACTGGTGTTTAAAGGTCTGGAAACGGTACGCAGCGATTGGACTCCGTTGGCGCGTAAGTTTCAGCAGGAGCTTTACAGGCGGGTGTTTCTGGGAGAACCCTACAAAGACTATGTTCGGTTGATTGTGGAACAGCTGAAGGCGGGTCGGTTAGATGAGCAACTGTACTATCGCAAACGTCTGCGTCGTTCATTAGCGGATTATCAAAAAAATATACCGCCCCAGGTACAGGCTGCACGTTTTGCCGAGTCGCAGGGACAGCGCTTTCGGCGCGGTGATGCCGTGCGCTACCTGATCACCCTGGCGGGGCCACAACCGGAGGGATTCATCAGTAGTCCGGTCGATTACGATCACTACCTTGAGCGCCAGCTTGAACCGGTGGCCGATGGGTTACTGCCGTTTGTCGGGGAGGGGTTCAAGCGCTTGACGGCCAAACAGATCGACCTGTTTTAGGTGGGGGCTAGCGGCTAG
>JBFGYY010000065.1:0-10419 GCA_041587095.1 Motiliproteus sp.
AGGAGCAGGCGGCAGGTCTCTCTCAGGTTAACAAGGCGGTGACACAGATGGACGAAGTTACCCAGCATAACTCCTCGCTGGTGGAAGAAACGGCCGCCGCAGCGGAAACGCTGAAGGAGCAGTCCGCACATCTGCAAGCGATGATGAGCTTCTTTACGCTCAATACCGGTACCGAGGGCGTGGTAGCGGCTGAGAAGCCACAGCGAGCGGCGCATACGCCCCAGCCGGCGCCTGTCCGCAGGCCCGCGGCCAAAAAGGCGGCTCTTGCCGATGACGATTGGTCTGAATTTTAATCGCCGATCATGCCCGACGGGTAATCAATGGATGCAAGGATGCGTCCTTGTGGGGCAGCGCTCCATACCGGTCAATCAGGGGCCAGGCCCCATACAGGTAACAGTGTGCAGGTGCTCGGCCGGCACTGCACAGGAGAGTGAATATGGCGGGATTTATACTGTCTGGAATGCTGGATATCACCGGTGTCGCTGAACTGAAGGTACGCCTGGGGCAGGCGCTGGACGAGCTGGCCCCGGTAGAACTCGACGCCACAGACCTGAGCTGGATTGATGCCAGCGCATTGCAGTTGCTGGTGGCATTTCTGCAAGAGGCCACGCAGCGTGGTATCGCGGTTTCCTGGCTGGCGGTATCTGATGAATTAATGGCAGCGGCGCAGCTGATGGGGCTTGATAAAAGCCTGCAGCTGCCTTCCGTTGGCCCGAGTGGAGAATAGTACGATGGCAACCATATTAGCGGTGGATGATTCCGCATCAATTCGGCAGATGGTTACTGTGACCCTGAAGCAGGCGGGTCATACCGTTATTGAAGCCGTGGATGGTGTCGATGGCCTGAACAAGGCGAAAAGTTCACCGGTCAATCTGGTGCTGACCGATATCAATATGCCCAATATGAACGGGATTGACCTGATTAAGCAGCTTCGTACATTGCCGCAATACCGCTATACCCCGATTCTGACCCTGACCACGGAATCCAGCAGCGATATGAAAATGAAGGGTAAGGCGGCGGGCGCAACGGGATGGATCGTCAAACCCTTTAATCCGACTCAGCTGCTTGCCACCATCGGCAAAGTGCTGCGTTAGGCTGCCGGTTAATTTCAGATAAGCCATAGACACGTCGTGGTTGCAGAACGTTAATTCGATGCCGCGATTTTGCTGGCGTTAAACGGCAAACGCAGTACTAAGGAATTGAGGCAGTTATGTCCGATATCGATATGAGTCAGTTTCACGACGTTTTCTTCGAGGAAGCGGCGGAAAATCTCGAGGTTCTTGAGCGAGGCTTGCTGGATCTGGAACCAAGCGATGCAGTCGATCTGGAACTGGTAAATACTATCTTCCGTGCGGCACATACCATCAAAGGCGGTGCGGGAAGTTTCGGCTTTTCTGCGGTCTCGGAATTTACCCATACCATGGAAACACTGCTGGACGAAGTGCGTGCCGGACAGCGCGCAGTCACTTCAGAGTTGGTGGAATGCCTGTTGGAAGCGCAGGACGGACTGGGTGAGCTGCTGCGCTGTGCGCGGGAAGACCGGGAGCCTGAAACCGCCTCGCTGGCGGTTGTGGTGGATCAAATGCAGACCTTGCTGCAATCCGACTCGGCGGCCCCTGATGGCGCAACCGATAACGAGGCCGTTACCCAAGTTGATGCTGAGATTAGCGGCTGGCGTATCGGTTTTATACCCTTGCCGCATCTGATGCACACCGGTAATGATCCGGTGCGTATTTTTCAGGAGTTGGCCGAGTTGGGCGAGCTCCGGGTGCAAGCCGATCTGAGTCAGTTGCCGGCCTGGGAGGCACTGACACCGGACGACTGCCACCTGCGCTGGCAACTGGAGTTGCGTGGTGAGGTCGAACGCGCAACCCTCGACGATATCTTTCTGTGGATTGAAGGCGACGTGCAGCTAAGTATTGAACCGCTGTCAGCAGTCGACGCCGGGGAGATCGTGCCAGCTCTCGCCGACAGAGAGCCCCCCCTTTCCGAAAGCCAGCCCGGCATCGAAACCGCCGAGCCCGAACCCCGGCCTGCAACCTCACTGCTGAAGGAGCAGGCGGTTACGGGCGATGTTATTGTCGAGCGGCGTAAAGCGCCCGATCGCCGTGAAGAGGCGGGACGGCGCAAGAGTGATGCCGCTGATCAGGCATCGATTCGCGTCAGCATTCCCAAGATCGACAAGGTTATTAATCAGGTCGGCGAATTAATTACTACCCAGTCGATGCTGTCTAACCTGCAAAAGCGGCTGGACCCCAACGACCCGGATTCTTTTCGGGCCATCTGCGATCACCTCGAAGAGGCGGTCGATCAGTTTGAGCGGCATACCCGGGAGCTGCAGGAGCATGTCATGAGCATGCGCATGCTGCCGATCTCATTTGTTTTCAGCCGTTTTGGCCGGACGCTGCATGACTTGTGCCGCAAACTGGATAAAAAGGTTGAGTTGCACCTCGTGGGTGAACACACGGAGCTGGACAAGACCGTGATCGAGAAAATCGCCGACCCGATGATGCACCTGATACGCAACTCCATGGACCACGGTTTTGAGTCCGGTGCCGAGCGGTTACAGTCCGGTAAACCTGAAACGGGCACCTTGCTGTTAAATGCCTACCACAAGGGCGGTAGCATTTTTATTGAGATCTGCGATGACGGTCGTGGCCTGGACCGGGATAAGTTGCTCGCCAAGGCACTGGAAAAAGGTTTGCTTGATGAGAACCAAGCTGCCGAAATGAACGACGATGATGTCTATCAGCTGATTATGTTGCCGGGCTTTTCAACCGCGGCCGTGGTCAGTGACGTTTCCGGCCGCGGCGTGGGCATGGATGTGGTGCGCTCGAATATTGATGAACTCAAAGGTGAGATTCAGATTCGTTCCGAAAAAGGCATTGGCACCACTATCACCATTCGTCTGCCGCTGACCCTGGCGATTATGGATGGTCAGCTGGTCAACGTGGGTAGCGAAACCTATGTCGTGCCGGTGGTGAGTATCGTCGAATCGGTACAGGTAACGCCTGAAATGGTGCGCACCGTCGGTGGGCGTGGCGAATTGCTGAATTACCGGGATGACTACCTGCCGGTATTGCGTCTTGGACAACTCTTCGATTGTCCGGGCGGCAAAGACCAGCTGGATGAGGGCGTGGTTGTGATTCTGGATGTGGATGGCAAGCGTCTGGGTATCTTTGTCGATTCGATTTACGGGCAGCAGCAAGTCGCCGTTAAATCGATGGAGGTAAACTATCAACGGGTCGCCGGAATCATGGGCGCGACCATTCTGGGCGACGGGTGTGTTGCCCTTATCCTGGATCCGCCGGGGCTGTCACGAATGGATTCGGTGGCGCTGCATTAAGTTGCCGCTATCAATGGACGGTGGATCTGAATCATGAATGGAATACCAGCAACACAGGCGAAGGCTCAAACACGGGAGTTTCACTTTACCCAAAACGACTTTCGCTTTATCCAGTCGCTGATTAAAGAGCGGGCCGGGATCAATCTCAGCGATAGCAAGGATGACCTGGTCTATGCACGGCTGGCTAAGCGCCTGCGAACGCTGAGTCTCACCAGCTTTGAGGCGTACTGTGCGTACGTGGTGCAACAGCCGGACGAGTTGGTCAATCTGACCAACGCCATCACGACCAACTTAACGGCGTTCTTCCGTGAACAGCACCATTTTAATTACCTGCGCGATGTCGCGGTGCCGGAATGGGTGCGGTTGAAACAGAATAAGCGCCAGCTGCGGATCTGGTCGGCGGGATGCTCCTCCGGCGAAGAGCCTTACTCGATCGCCATGACGCTGCTGGATGCTTTACCCGACCCCGGCAGCTGGGACTTGCGCATTCTGGCTACTGATCTTGACAGCACGATGGTTGCCCATGGCGCGGCAGGCATCTATGCACAGGATCGTGTGGAAGGGATCGACAAGCAGACGCTGAGCCGCTGGTTTTTGCGCGGACAAGGGCGTCATGCGGGCAAGGTCAGGGTGCACCCTGACTTACAGGAGGTTATCCGGTTTAAACAGTTGAATCTAATGGATGCCTGGCCCATGGCGCAGCCCTTCGACATTATTTTCTGCCGCAATGTCGTGATCTATTTTGATAAGCCTACGCAGCGAACCCTGTTTAGCCGTTATGCGGATCAGTTGAGTACACAGGGCTTATTGGTAATCGGCCATTCAGAGACGCTGAACGGGGTCTCTGAGCGGTTTGCACCCATGTGTAAAACCCTCTATCGCAGGACGCATTAATGCCTGATTCCGGTTTGTCGTTGAGCTGTAAGGTGCCGATAACATCAGCATCGGGGCCGGCTCGACTGCCGCCATCTGCATCTTTGGTACATCGTTTAAAGCATACCGGCAAGCCGTCGGTGAAGGTGCTGCCCGGAGGCCATTACGTTGGCTATGGTGAGTGCGCCATCGTCACAACGCTCGGATCCTGTGTGGCCGTTTGTATGCGCGATCCTTACGCCGGTGTCGCAGGCATGAATCATTTTATGTTGCCCGATGCCCGACCTGGCCATGGGGGCGATGAACAACTGTCGGCGCGTTACGGCGTGAATGCCATGGAGCTGTTGATCAATGCGTTGTTACAGCGCGGAGGGCAGTTGTCGCGCATGGAAGTCAAGCTGTTTGGTGGTGGGCATGTGCTGCATGCGATGAGCAACGATATCGGCCAGCAGAATATCGATTTTATCCATCAGTTTATGCACACCGAAGGCTTAACGGTTCTGGCGCAAGACGTGGGCGGCGATTGTTCACGCAAACTGATTTATGACGTTACGAGCGGCAAGGTGCGGGTCAAGCAGATGAATCGCGGCGGATCTGATCTGGTCGCTCAGCGAGACCTGTCTTATATCAGGCACTTCGGGCATGAGCCAGTGTATGGCTCAATTGAACTTTTTGACGAGTAGCAATGAGATGAGCAATTCACCGATTAAAGTACTGATCGTAGATGACTCGGCACTGGTGCGGCAGGTGTTGACGAGCATCCTCGACCAGCAGGCCGATATCGACGTCGTCGGTGCGTGTATGGACCCCATCTATGCACGGGAAAAAATTAAACAGTTGAAGCCCGACGTGATCACGCTGGATGTCGAAATGCCCCGCATGGATGGGCTGACTTTTCTGGATCATCTGATGCGGCTGCATCCGTTACCGGTGGTGATGATTTCCAGCCTGACCGAGAAAGGGGCTGAAGCGACCCTGAAAGCGCTGGAATTGGGGGCTGTGGATTTTGTCTCCAAGCCCAAGTCGGATATCGGTCGGGGCCTGATGAATGATTATGCCGAGGAAGTCGTCAGTAAGGTGCGTATGGCTGCCCGATCGCGGGTTGCCGGCAGTCGGCGCCCGCTGACCGCTTCGCAGCCGGTCGTGGCGAGTGCGCCGGTGGCCGGCGGGTTGAAGACGACACAGTCGATTATCGCTATCGGCGCATCAACCGGCGGCACGGAAGCGATTCGTGTCGTTCTGGAACAGATGCCGGCGGATAGCCCCGGGGTCGTTATTACCCAGCATATTCCGGAGGCTTTTGCCGGCCCGTTTGCCGAGCGTGTTAACCAAACCAGCCGTCTGAGCGTGGCGCTGGCCCGCGACGGTCAGCAGATTCTGCCGGGGCACTGTTACGTGGCTCCCGGCGACCACCACCTTGAAGTCGTCCGAAGCGGTGCGCGCTATCTTTGCCGGCTCAGTCACGGGGATCCGGTTAACCGCCACCGGCCCAGCGTTGAGGTGTTATTCGATTCCGTTGCCAGAAATGTGGGCCGCAATGCCATCGCCGTGATGTTGACCGGCATGGGCAAGGACGGTGCCAATGCCATGCTGCGGGTGCGTCAGGCCGGTGGTAAAACGCTGGTTCAGGATGAAAAGAGCAGTGTGGTTTGGGGGATGCCAGGCGCCTGTGTGGAGGTCGGGGCTGCCGATATTCAGGTCCCCTTAACGCGTGTTGTTGCCAAGGTGTTTGAACTGCTGAATGCGCCAGCGGACCGTTCAGCCCCGAATGTAAACTTATAGGAGTTTCGCTTGAAGGATTTAAAACTGCCGTTTGTCAGTGCGGTCGTAATCATTGCCGCTCAGGCGTTGCTGTTATTCGGTCAGGTTCCGTTGGCGTCCTGGTTCACCTTGGCCCTGTCGGTATCATTGCTGATGTTGGCCGGGCGGCAGCTACTGGCCTGTCAGCAGCGTCAGCAGGTGCAGAGCGACGTACCGAGCGGACCAGGGGAAACCGAAAAAGAGTTCAGTGCCGTCGTTCAGGCGCTGGATGCGGTGCAGGGCGAGCAGCACCTGGAATGCCAGTCGGGTACCGGCCAGATCCGTAGTCTCGTGCAGGATGCCATCAACGCGCTGAACGACAACTTTTACCAGTTAAATGCAAAGACTCAGCAGCAGTTGGATCTGATGAGCGAGCTGTCCGGACGCATCGGCAGTGACAAGCACGAGCAGATATCTGTGCAAAGTTTTGCGCGGGATTTCGGCGAAGAGCTAAAGAACCTTGTGGTTATGCTGCAGGGAATGAGCCGTGAAAGTGAGCAGGTCGCCAGTCGCAGCCAGGAGATGGTGATGCAGATGGACGCGATCTTCACGTTGCTGGCTGATGTGAATGCCATCGCCGATCAGACCAACCTGCTGGCATTGAATGCAGCCATTGAAGCCGCGCGTGCCGGTGAGCATGGCCGGGGGTTTGCTGTTGTGGCAGACGAGGTGCGCAGCCTTTCCAGCCGGTCCGGCGCATTTAACGAGAAGATTCGTGAGCAAGTCAATCAGGCGAAAACCTTGCTCGGTGAAACGCACCGTATCGTTACTAATATGTCGAGCAACGAAGCCGATGCGGTCAATATTGTCCAGGACCGCTTAGGCAGTCGGTTGTCGTCCTTGCAGGAGCTGGATAGCCATATACAGCAGACGCTGGCGGATGCGGCTCAGCTGGGCGCTCAGGTTCATGATGCTGTCGGCGGAGCGATCCAGAATCTGCAATTTGAAGACATGGTGACTCAGGTCAGCGGGCATATCGAGCAGGAGAGTGCCCAGGTGCGTCTGTTGTATCAGGATATCGTGCAGCAGCTGCAAGAATTAGAATTGAACCCAGCCGAATCCAAACAAGCTCTGCAGTCTGTTTGCCAGCAGATTCTGACCCGGCGTGAGCAATTTCAGCAACAGCGTCATCGTGCGGTGCACCAGGAGTCGATGAGTGAAGGAGACATCGAGTTATTTTAAGGTTCATCTGGCTGCACAAGTGGTAGGATCGCACTGTCTACGGGGGGTCTTTAATGAGCTGGCGGGCACGCATAAAATGCCTGCCATGCTTCGGGTTTTTCTCCGATTTAGTCCCTTTATTCACGGGGTTTGACCTGTGTCAAAGGAGCTCTCGACTGAATTGATATTCAGTCAATTCAGTGGTGTCATAGCCACAACAATCATAACTACATGGACCACCGCGTTCGTCAGTACATCCGGACGAAGGCGGTGCGTCACCAACTTTTGGTAGGGTTTTGCTACCGACACTCAACATACACATTGTCGTGAGTCCATCGTAACCTCGATGGATTCACCGGATTTTGACGGCTGTTTTACCCTGCAACAACCCTTTGCAAGGTGTAGTAGCAAACACAAGGATTAAGGAAATGGTGTTTAAGAAATTTAAAGATTGGAAAATCTTTACCAAGATCATGAGTATCTCTCTGGTTTCCGTCACGCTGATGGGGGCCGGTGTGCTGTTCTATCTGGTGCCCCTGTTTGAAGCCAAGATCTGGGAGCAAAAACGCGCTGAATTAGGCACGCTGGTGGATATCGTGCATCAGGAGATGGTGTTTCAGGCCGGGTTGGTCGAAACAGGTCGCCTTACGCTGCCGCAGGCCCAAGAGGCCGTACTCGAGAAGGTGAATAGCCTGCGTTATAAAGGCAATGAATACTTCTGGATCAATGATGACAAGCACGTCATGATCACCCACCCCTTAAAGCCTTCCATGAACGGTAAGAATATTGCCGACCTGCGCGATACGGAAGGTAAAGCCTTCTTTGCAGAGATGGTCAAAGTCGCCAAATCAGAAGGATCCGGTTTCGTTGACTACGTGTGGGATCGTGAGGGCGTTAGCGAGCAGAAGATGTCTTACATCAAATACTATCAGCCCTGGGGCTGGATGGTTGCCAGCGGACTATACCTCGCTGATGTTGAAGCAGAAATGGGTTTGAGTGCGGTTGTCGCCAAAATTTTGCTGGCAATGGCCGGCGTGTTGGGCGTGATTCTGCTGTTTGCCTTCGCGACAGCCAGCCAGATCGTCCGGCCGCTGCGCACCGCCATCACGCAGATGAAGAAGATGGGTGAGGGTGACCTTTCAGAGACCATCGAATCCACCCAGCAGGACGAAGTCGGCGAACTCCTGGTTGCCATGTCACAGATGAGCAATCAGCTCACCAGCATTGTTTCCCAGGTGCGTTCGGGGGCTGATGCCCTGGCCAGTGCTTCCGAAGAAGTGAGTGCAACATCTCAGGTGCTGAGCCAGTCCTCCAGCGAACAAGCGGCCAGCGTCGAGGAAACCAGCGCATCGATCGAACAGATTTCGGCCTCAATTAATCAGAATGCCGAGAATGCCAAGGTGACCGATGGCATCGCCGCCAAGGCCGCTCAGCAAGGGCAGCAGGGCGGAGAGGCGGTGAACAATACCGTTACCGCGATGCGTAATATCGCCGATAAGATCGCTATCATCGAGGATATCGCATACCAGACCAACCTGTTGGCTTTGAATGCGGCCATCGAAGCGGCCCGGGCCGGTGAGCATGGCCGGGGCTTTGCCGTGGTCGCCGCCGAAGTGCGTAAGTTGGCCGAAAAGAGTCAGATCGCTTCGCAGGAGATCAGCGAACAGGCATCCCACAGTGTCAGTGTTGCCGAGCAGGCAGGAACGCTGCTGGACGATATCGTCCCGAGCATTATCCGCACCGCGGATCTGGTGCAGGAGATTGCCGCGGCATCTAACGAACAGGCCAGCGGGGTTTCCCAGATCAACACCGCCGTGAACCAGATGGATCAGGTCACGCAACAGAATGCCTCCTCGTCGGAAGAGCTGGCGGCTACCTCGGAAGAGATGAGCGGACAGGCGGTGCAGCTGCAACAGCTGATGGAATATTTCCGCTTGAATGAGAACGGACAGGTGGCGCTGGCTAATACCGCACCGCGTAAGCCTCGTGCAGCGGTGCGCCAGGCTTCTTCTCCTGCAAATGCAGCGCTTGCGAATGAAGATTTCGAGCGCTTTTAGGAGGTGGGTATGAGTGAATTGCCAAATGTCCAGGATGGGCAAGCGACCTCCGGCCTGCAGCAGATGCTGACCTTTTATCTGCAGCAGGATATGTATGGTCTTGATATATCGCCCATCAAGGAGATCATCGAATTCAGCCAGGTCACGCCGGTGCCGATGGCCCCAGACTATATCCGGGGCGTGATTAATATTCGCGGCGAGGTGGTTCCGGTGCTGGATCTGTCGATCCGCTTCGGAGGTGCAGCGGCGGAGATTACCAAACGCAGCTGCATCGTGATAACCGAACTGCCCCAGGAGCAAGGGTCGGTCGTTGTTGGTCTGGTGATCGATTCGGTATCCGAAGTGTTGGATATTGAAGGGACCCATATCAAACCGCCACCGTCATTCGGCGCCGCCATCGACAGCAGTTTCATCGCGGGCATGGTGCAGTTGGATCAGCAGTTTGTGATCGTGCTCAACCCCGCCCGACTGTTATCCGACGGAGAAATGCAGCAAATAGGACAGGTCACCGAACGCTCGGTGGCTTGATACCGGAATAAAAAAGCCCTCTGTTTTCAACGAGGGCTTTTTAACAGCCGATCACTTGCCAAATGGAAGGTAAGAGCCGTGGTTAAAAGGACCAGAGGAAATTGATGGAGGGTTGTACGTAAGCGAAGGTTCTATCCGGCAGTATCTCATAGTTACCGGTCGCATTATTTTTACGAATATCTCCGTCACGGCTTTGGTAGTTAGCATCGATCGTTGCCGAGACCAGTACTTTTTCAGAAAATTGGTAGCCGATACTGGCGATAGCCCTCAGATTATACCCGGCGAAACTATCCGTGAATGCTCTATCGGCATCCAGGGCCGTATTACGAACATGGGTATACACTGGCACGCCGGCAATCAGTTTTAGCTGGGTCTTGATTCCAGCTGTTTTACCAATAAAAAATTCGTTATATTCGTAACCGATCTCGCCGATAAATTCGGTGACCTCTTCAGAGATTGTGGTGTCACCGGGGTCGGCTACCTGTCCCTGCAGGCTGGCGGGCACTTCGAAATTAAAGCGTTTGTAGTCTATGCGATTGTAAGTGCCGCCAAAGAGAATATGGTGTTTGTCAGTCAGATTTCGTGTGACCCATATGTTGGTGTCGCCTCGATATAACGTCATGCTATCTTGCTGAACAAGTTGTCCATTGACCC
>JBFGYY010000066.1:0-10337 GCA_041587095.1 Motiliproteus sp.
CGGCAAGCGTTAATACCCTATGTGACAGCGGGAGATCCAACGCCGCAGGTCAGCGTTGGCTTGATGCACGCCATGGTCGCTGCCGGGGCTGATGTGATTGAATTGGGTGTGCCTTTTTCTGATCCGATGGCTGACGGCCCCGTTATTCAGCTGGCCTGTGAACGTGCGCTCAAACATGGTACGCGTTTGACGGACGTGCTGCAGATGGTGGCCCGGTTTCGGGAAACGGACAGTCAGACCCCGGTGGTGTTGATGGGCTACCTTAATCCTATCGAGGCGATGGGATACGAAGCCTTCGTTGCGGCAGCAAAAGCTTCCGGGGTGGATGGGGTGCTTACCGTCGATTTACCACCCGAAGAATCAACCGAGTTTAGTGCGCTGCTCGCAGATGCCGGGCTCGATTGCATCTATCTTTTGGCGCCAACGACTTCCGATGCGCGCATCAAGCAGATCTGTGCAGCGGGTAGTGGTTATGTCTATTATGTTTCGGTTAAAGGCGTTACCGGTTCTGCGCAGCTTGATGTGCCGGCCGTTGCCGAGCGGGTTGCACTGATTCGCCAAAGCAGTGGGCTGCCTGTCGGTGTCGGTTTCGGGATCCGGGATGCGCACTCTGCAGCTGCCGTTTCCGATGTGGCCGATGGCGTCATTGTAGGCAGTGTGTTGGTAAATAAAATCGCTGAACTTGAGAGTCAGCCTGAACAGATTCCAGCCGCCATAGCTTCAATTCTGGCTGAAATGCGTCAGGCAATGGATAACTAAGTATCCGATCGTGAGCGGATGCTATATGTGGAGTTTTTATGAGTAACTGGCTGGACAAAATAGTACCTTCTTTGATTTTTTCAGAAACCAAAAAGAAGGCCAATATTCCCGAGGGGCTTTGGAAAAAATGCCCTAACTGCGAAGCGGTTTTGTACCGTCCGGAGTTGGAAAAGAATTTGAAAGTCTGCCCTAAGTGCGAGCATCACCTGCGCGTTGGCGCTCGTGCCCGTTTGGATATGTTTCTTGATCCCGATGGTCGCATCGAAATTGGAGCCGATGTTGAGCCTGAAGATCGCCTTAAGTTTAAAGACAGTAAGAAATATAAAGACCGCTTAGCCGCCGCTCAGAAAGAAACCGAAGAAAAGGATGCGTTGGTTGCCATGCGCGGTGAACTGATGGGGCAACCGGTCGTCGCCGTTGCGTTTGAATTTCGCTTTATGGGAGGTTCAATGGGCGCCGTGGTCGGCGAGCGCTTCGTGCGGGCGGTGAATGTATGTCTGGAACAGAAAATTCCGTTGGTGTGTTTTTCAGCCAGCGGTGGTGCCCGTATGCAGGAAGCGTTGTTTTCCCTGATGCAAATGGCTAAAACCAGCGCGGCATTAGAGCGGATGAAGATGAACGGCATTCCTTATATCTCGGTGCTGACGGACCCTGTTTTCGGTGGCGTATCGGCGAGTCTGGCTATGCTGGGAGACCTGAATGTTGCTGAGCCGAAGGCGTTGATCGGCTTTGCCGGCCCGCGCGTTATTGAGCAAACGGTACGTGAAACGCTGCCGGAAGGTTTCCAGCGCAGTGAGTTTCTGCAGGAGCACGGCGCCATCGACATGATTGTGAATCGTCGCGAGATGCGAACGCGCGTGTCTTCCGTATTACGGAAACTGACTCAGAGTCCGGCGGCGTAGCCTGGGTTGTGATTTAGGCGGTAGCTTAACCGAGTAAAACTGCTGCTTGGCAGGCTGTTCATGAATAAACAGCCGTGGCATAACGCCGTGCGGGCAAGGGTCGGCATGCGCTGGCCTTGTCGGCATCAATATACCGAAGGGATCGGTAAATTGATGTCAGGTTAAATGAGTCTTCGTTAGGTGGTGTATTGACTGTGTCGAACCCCGTTAGTCGTAAAGGTACACCGAGTGACCTGTCCGGATGGCTGGACTTTATTGAAGCCAGTCATCCGCAAGAGATCGATCTGGGATTGTCGCGAATCAGGTAGGTGGCTGAAGAGCTGGGCTGCATACAGCACGCGACGCCGGTCATCACAGTAGCGGGCACAAATGGTAAAGGCTCAACCGTCGCATTGATGGAATCGATACTTCTGCACGGGGGCTATCGGGTTGGCTGCTTCACGTCGCCGCATTTTTTGCGGTATAACGAACGGGTGCGTATCGATGGCAGCATGGTTGACGATCAATTGCTGTGCGATGCATTTGCGCGTATACATCGTGTTTGCTCCTCTTTGGCAATCAGCCTTACCTATTTCGAATACGGCACTCTCGCCGCGCTCGTGATTTTTGCCGATCAGCCCCTCGATGTCATCTTGCTCGAGGTTGGGCTTGGTGGGCGGTTGGATGCCGTTAATATTGTCGACGCGGATGTAGCTGTCGTGACAACCATTGCTATTGATCACGAAGCCTGGCTTGGAAGCGATCGGGAGACAATTGCGCGTGAAAAGGCCGGAATCTTCCGAACCGGACGCCCCGCCGTTTACGGAGAGGCCGACATGCCGTCCAGCATTGCTTCGCAGGCCGCGGTCTTAAACTGTGATCTGTATCACTGGGGCGAGCAGTTTCGTCTTGAGCGCCAATCTGATGCAAATTACAGCGTGAGCGGGGTCTGTGCAAACGGAGTTAGTTACTGCATTGATCAGCTGTTTTGCCCGGATTTGCCGCCGGAAAATGCTGCCACGGCTATTCAGGCGCTACATCTGCTGGGTCTGGAGTTAACGGTTGATGCGATAAGGCAGGGCGTATCAACAGCGAAATTGACCGGGCGTCTGCAGCGTATGCACGACCAGGGGCGCCAGATATTGCTGGACGTCGCCCATAATCCCCATGCAGCACATTATATTGCGCAGCGCTTAGAGGGTGACGGCGCGCTTTGGTGTGTCGCAGGTATGTTGAGCGATAAGGATGGTGCCAGTACGCTGGATGCCTTGGGTGACGTCGTTGATCATTGGTGTCTCGCCACTCTGCCCGGCTCTAGAGGTCGTAGCGCCGAAGATCTTTATGCGACGCTGAAACCCTCTCAGCAGATAAAGGCCAGCTGTTTCGATGACTGTGTCAGTGCTTATGAATACGCGCTTCGTTCGTCGGCGCCAGGCGATCGTATACTGGTAATGGGGTCTTTTCTGACATTGGCCGCCGTGCTGGAACGATTGGAACGTGGGGCGGCCTGATGGATCCGATTCGAAAAAAACGCTTGGTTGGATCCTTTGTCCTGCTGTTATTGGCGGCAATCATTGTTCCGTTTCTGTTTGATGGTGAAGGGTATCGGGCTAACCGGTTAACACTGGATATTCCACCGGAGCCCGCGCCGTTGGTTCTGCAGTTCCGCCAACCCGAAAATCCCCGCTTGAGTGAGCGTAGTGCGTTAGCCGACCCGCGCCCACAGCCCGAACCGATCAAAATCGTCACCGGTGAAGTTGCCGAGAAAACCAAACCATCGGCAAAAGCATTAACGCTAAGCCGGGATGTGCCTGTGCAGGATACTGACGGGACGCCTGTTGCCTGGACACTGCAACTGGCCAGCTTCCGCGACGAGGCTAATGCAAAACAGTTGCGCGACCGGCTGAATCAGGCGGGTTACAAGTCTTATTTGCGTAGCAAGGGTGAGATGACCAAGGTGTTTGTCGGCCCGGATTTGCAGCGTTCCGAAGTAGAAAAGCAGCAAGCGGCACTCTCGAGGCTGTTTAAGCTCAACGGACTGGTGCTTCGATTTACACCTGGGTAATGAAAGGCTTCTGACCTGAGCAGGCATTTGATAGAATGCGGCTCTTTTCTGTGCCGGGAGATGGCTGAAGGTGAATTGGTCTGATTGGGTGATAGTTGCAGTTATCACGGTTTCCGCGCTACTCAGCCTTAAGCGGGGCTTCGTGAAGGAAGCACTGTCGTTGGTTACCTGGGTGGCGGCATTTGTGGTTGCGCGCTTATTTTCAGAGCCGCTCAGCCATGTTTTGGCGAACTACATCGACACACCATCGGCACGTTTGGTGGCCGCCTTTACGTTGTTGTTTGTCGGAACCCTGTTTGCCGGTGCGCTGGTGAATAATCTGATCGGGATGCTGATCAAGGCAACCGGGCTCAGTAGTACCGATCGTTTACTGGGCATGGTATTTGGTGTTGCTCGCGGTGGTTTGCTGGTCGTCGTGCTGGTGGGTGGTTTGGGTATGACACCTGTCGTACAGGATCGATGGTGGAACGAATCGGAACTGATTCCCCATTTTAAAAAGATGGAGCAGTGGACCCGAACGGTGTTTGGTGAGGCTTCCAGTGCCATAATGAACGTTGGTCAAAAAACAGTAAGTAGCCAATAACGCTGACGTCCAGGCGGTTAGCTCAGGACAGACCAGGTACTGGAGAATTGTGGAAAGTGGACATTATTGTCTGTTTTCTCCAGATCTCCGATCGAATAGATGATGAGGTGTTTTAATGTGCGGTATTGTCGGCATCGTTGCCAAGTCCTTCGTTAACCAGACATTGTTTGATGCAATGACTGTGCTTCAGCACCGGGGGCAGGATGCCGCAGGTATGGTTACATGCCAGCAGAACCGTTTTCATCTGCGTAAGGATAACGGTCTGGTTAATGAGGTGTTCCGTACCCGGCATATGAAGCAGCTGCAGGGAAATATGGGCATCGGGCATGTGCGTTATCCCACCGCCGGCAGTTCAAGTGCCGCCGAGGCGCAGCCTTTCTATGTTAACTCTCCTTACGGGATTGCGTTGGCCCATAATGGCAGCTTGACCAATTCCGATGAGATAGCTCAGGATATATTCAAGACCGATCTTCGTCATATCAACACCAGTTCCGATTCGGAAGTTCTGTTGAATGTGTTTGCCCATGAGCTTCAGCAGCTGGGTAAATTGCAGCCCTGTGCCGATGATATCTTTACGACAGTTACACGCGTACATGAACGCTGTCGCGGAGGGTATGCGGTTGTTGCGATGATTACCGGTTATGGCATCGTTGCATTCCGGGATCCCTATGGCATTCGCCCTGTGGTTTATGGCAAGAAAGAAACGCCGCAAGGTCCCGAGTACATGGTGGCTTCAGAGAGTGTTGCGCTCGATAGTTGTGGCTTCACGTTAATCCGTGATTTGCAGCCGGGAGAAGCGATTTACATTACCCAGGACGGGGAGGTTTATACCCGTCAGTGCGCCACGAAAACGCAGTACCGGCCTTGTCTGTTTGAATATGTTTATCTCGCGCGTCCGGACTCCATCATTGACGGCATCTCTGTATACAAAGCGCGTTTGCGGCAGGGCGAACTTCTGGCCGAGAAGGTGCTTCGCGAACGGCCCAATCACGATATCGATGTCGTTATCCCTATACCGGAAACCAGTCGTACGGCCGCCATGGAGATGGCCAACCGGTTATCGGTTAAATTCCGCGAAGGGTTTATTAAAAATCGTTATATCGGCCGGACTTTTATAATGCCCGGTCAGCAGCTGCGGGAAAAAACGGTGCGCCGCAAGCTCAACCCGATCGAGCTGGAATTTAAAGGCAAGAATGTCATGCTGGTGGATGATTCAATTGTCCGTGGCACCACGTCCCGCCAGATTGTCGAGATGGCTCGCGAAATGGGGGCAAAGAAAGTCTATTTTGCATCGGCCGCGCCAGCGGTTCGTTACCCGAATGTGTACGGTATCGATATGCCTTCGGCCAAGGAGCTGATTGCCCATGATCGCACCGACGAGGAAGTTGGAGAGCTGATCGGCGCTGACTGGATGCTGTATCAGGACCTGGATGATCTGATTGAATCAACCCAGGGTGGCAGCTCTATCGTTCACCAGTTTGATTGCTCGGTGTTTGACGGTAAATATGTGACCGGCGATATCAATAAGGCCTATTTAGATAAGTTGGATTTTCAGCGTCAGGATTCGGCCAAAAGCAGTGATAACAGTGGCGTTGATGCTACTGATAATCTTCACCATCAGCTGTAGAGAGTTCTATGAACAAGCATATGCTACCGCCGGAATCGCGGCTGGACCCCGATCTTCGCGGCGTCGATGACGCGACGCTCGGAGTTCGTGCCGGTCATTACCGGACCCCGGAAGGCGAGCACAGCGAGCCGATCTTTCCGACCTCCAGTTTTGTTTTTAATAGCGCGGCACAGGCGGCGGCACGTTTCGGCGGTGATGAACCGGGCAATATATATTCCCGTTTTACCAATCCAACGGTGCGTATTTTCGAGGAGCGAATCGCCGCCCTGGAAGGAGGAGAGCGAGCTGTCGCGACCTCGTCGGGCATGGCCGCGATTCTTAGTCTCGGCTTCAGTGTGCTCAAGCATGGCGATCACATCGTCTGTTCGTGCAGCGTGTTTGGCTCAACGGTTTCGTTGTTCGATAAATATTTTACACGTGCGGGTATCACCACCACGTTCGTTGATCCGACAGATCTTGCTGCGTGGGAAGGGGCGATAACCCCGCAAACGCGCATGCTGTTTCTTGAAACGCCGTCAAACCCGCTGTCAGAAGTTGCCGATATTGCCGCTGTTTCACGTATCGCCAGGCAGCACGATGCTCTGCTGGTCGTTGATAACTGTTTCTGCACACCGGTATTGCAGAAGCCTCTGGCTTTAGGTGCAGACGTTGTTGTGCACTCGGCCACGAAGTTTCTCGACGGGCAAGGGCGTTGTGTCGGTGGTGTCGTTGTCGGCAGCGATAAAATCATGGAGGAGGTGTACGGATTCGTCCGGACCGGAGGAACCTGCATGAGTCCCTTCAACGCCTGGGTATTTTTCAAGGGGTTAGAAACCCTTGATCTGCGTGTTCGTGCCCAGTCTCAGTCGGCACAAACGCTGGCGGTTTGGCTTGAGCAGCAACCGGGTATTGATAAAGTTCATTACGCGGGACTTGCTTCACATCCCCAGCACGGACTCGCCCAGTCGCAGCAGAACGGCTTTGGCGCCGTGTTGGCCTTTGAGGTTACGGGTGGTAAAGAATCGGCTTGGCAGTTTATAGATGCGACCCGCATGGTGTCTATTACCGGCAATCTTGGTGATGTAAAAACCACAATCACCCATCCCGCAACGACGACGCACGGGCGCTTAAGTGCCGAAGACCGTGCCAAAGCCGGCATAGCCGATAATCTGATCCGACTTTCTGTCGGACTCGAATCTATTAACGACATTCAGGCAGATCTTTCTTTAGGTCTGGCGACAATCGTCTAATATTACTGCAAATATAGGATTAGCCGCTCGCGCATCGGCGGGTGGCTGGTCTTGTGCCTTTACCGGTAGCGGGCCCAACCGCCGCCGCTTATGTCGAGGAATGCAGTATGTCTGACTCCCAAAGCCTGCGAGACGAGTTGTTTTCCGGATTAAAGCTTCTGGCTGAAGATGCCTTTCCAAAGCTTTGTGCCAGTTGCGGTGCATCCTATGCTGACCTAGCCGAATTTATCTCCGGTACCACGCCTGTTGGTGACGGGTCAGGGCTTGCGGCCCGTAAAGGCGATGAAGACGCGAGTCTGTTGGCGTTGGCGCGTCAGTGTGGCTGCGGATCGGAAATGCTCGAGTATCTGGATGATCGTCGCAGCCAGCATGATGTCGCTACCAGACGCCGCGATCTGTTCGATCGCTTGCTTGAACTGCTCACCGAAGGGGGGATGGAGCCGGGTATCGCCAAGTGCGAATTGCTGAAGGTTATGCGCGGCCAGCAGAGCCCGCAGCTGAGCAGGGAGCAGATACAGCAATTATTTTCTGAAGTTTGAGCATGAACTTCGTCTATTCTTAATGACGAATGTTGTTTTTGTCATTTAGTGTCTTTTTGTAGCTGGCGTTCACCCGCTAATCCCCGCAAAAGTTTGGAGTTGGATTGTTATGCTATCAATCTTGAAAATCAGTCACCGTATCTGGATCCTGGCAATTGTCTCTATTGTGATTTTTGCCGCGACGTATCTGTTTGAAACGTTCCAGAAACGTGATGATCTGCTTGCCTCCAAGCAAGATAAGCTAATTGCGGTGGTCGAGACGGCCCATGGGTTGGTTGCCGCCAGTCATGCACGCTTCAAAGCCGGTGACATTTCTGAACAGGAGGCTAAGGAGGCTGCGGCTGCAGCGGTTCGAACCTTACGTTACCAGGGAGGCGAATATTTTTGGATCAACGATATGACGCCGGTTATGGTAATGCACCCGATAAAGCCGGCACTGGAAGGCAAGAATCTTTCTCAAACCAAGGATCCTGAAGGTAAGTTTCTATTTGTCGAGTTCGTTAAAAAAGTTCGCAATGACGGTGCCGGTTTCGTAGATTACTTTTGGCCCAAGCCGGGCAAAGAAGCCCCCGTACCCAAGCTATCTTACGTAAAAGGTTTTCCTGAGTGGCAGTGGATCGTTGGCAGTGGTGTTTATATCGATGATATCGATGACGAGTTCAGTAATGAATTGCGTAACCACCTGACCTTTCTGGCGTTCGTATTAGTTTTTCTGTTTGCTTTATCGTTCATCATCGTGCGCTCGATTCTCAAGCCGCTGGTGGGGACCGTCACCGCGATGCAGGAAATATCTCACGGTGAAGGTGACCTGCGTGTACGACTGGCATCCAAAGGACACGATGAGATGGCGCAGCTGGCGGGCGGATTCAACGGCTTTGTCGAGAAAGTGCAGGCGGTGGTGCAGCGGGTTACCGGTTACGGCGAGCGATTAATGGCGGCCTCGAATACCATGGCCAATATTACAGAGCGTTCCAATCAGCTGTTGTCTCAGCATCAGGAAGAAACACATCAGGTTGCAACAGCCGTGCATCAGATGAGTGCGACGGTTCAGGAGGTGGCCCGCAATGCATCCGATGCCGCCCGCTCCATACAGGAAGTACGCACCGAAGCGTTGGATGGTCAGGCGATTGTGGAGCAGAGCATCGAGTCTATTCGAACGCTGGCGACCTCTGTCGACCAGGCAGCCGAGGCGGTGCAGGCCCTGGAAAACGAAACACAGAATATCGGTTCGATTCTGGATGTTATTCGCTCTATCGCCGATCAGACCAATTTGTTAGCACTGAATGCGGCTATCGAGGCGGCCAGAGCCGGCGAGCAAGGGCGTGGATTTGCGGTGGTTGCCGATGAAGTTCGTACCCTGGCTCAGCGCACACAGGAATCCACCGAAGAGATTCAGCGTATGATAGAACAGCTTCAGCGCGGTGCAAACAGCGCTGTGCAGGTTATCCGTTCCGGGCGTGACGAGGCTGAAGTGAGCGTATCTAAATCACGTTTGGCGGGAGAGTCACTTGCGTCCATCACCACGAATGTTCTGCAGGTTGCTGATGTGGCCACCCAGATAGCGTCCGCAACCGAAGAGCAGAGCTCAACGGTGGACATGATTAATCAGAATGTGTCCAACATTAACCAGGCGTTTATTGAAACATCAGCGGGTGCCGAGGAGATGGCCGGCGCCGCCCGGGATCTGAATTCGCTAGCCGATGAACTGAATCAGACGCTGAGCAGTTTTAAGGTATAGCGCCGCCCGATTGAGTCGAGCTGGTATCAGCTGATTGTTTATTATCATCCATACCGAGGTTGCTGCATCGGGTTACTGCTTCGCGTAGGCAGTAGGTTTCGATCGCTAACCCGTTCCCGTTCGGTCTGGTCTGAGCGCTTTGTTTTTTTTGAGCGCTCATTGATTTAAGTCAGATTGGCAGCCATCAATCTCGATTTTTCTTGCCCGCGCCCGTTATTACGCTAGAATCCGTCGCCTTCACAAAGCCTTTGTTTACCCGGCATGGGATATGTCGGAAAGGGCACTATGGATCGGTTACCCTGTAGCTGGCTTTTGAATAGTGTCCTTATTCAAAAGGTATTTCTATGTTTGCACGCATCTCAATTGCCCAGCGTATCTGGGCACTGGCAATTCTGTCTGTTGCCATCTTCTCAACAATTTACTTGTTGGATACCTTTCATAAACGCGATGAGCTTCTGAGCGCAAAAAAAGACCGGCTTAACGGCTTGGTTGCTACTGCCCATTCCATCATGGCCGGCTTTGACGCACAGGTTACTGCCGGAACTCTGAGCCGTGAAGAGGCTCAGTCTGCGGCAAAGGGCGTCATCTCCCGTTTGCGCTACGATGGCCAGCAGTACTTCTGGCTCAACGATATGCACCCGCGTGTCGTTATGCATCCGATCAAACCTGAATTAGCGGGTCAGGATGTTACCAATCTGCAAGATAAAAAGGGTAAACGGCTGTATAGCGAGTTTGTCCGAGTCGTGAAAGCGGAAGGTTCCGGATTTGTTGATTATTACTGGACAAAACCCGGCAGTGATGGCCTATATCCGAAGTTATCCTATGTGCGTGGCTTTAAACCCTGGGGCTGGATTGTCGGCACGGGTGTCTATATCAATGATATCGATGAAGCATTCAAAGCCGAGTTGTCTAAACG
>JBFGYY010000067.1:0-10308 GCA_041587095.1 Motiliproteus sp.
GGCTTAACAGCGGGTGCAGGTGCCGACCAGATCGTATCATCCCCACCAACTGTTAACGTATCCACCCGGACTTTTGACGCACCATTGTCAACACTGTGCTCATCGTCAAGCGAAGATAACGTCCGGAGCCTGTCCGATGAAGCAGATAAGGGGCGCTCATCATCCAGTGCGGAAATAGCCAGTAGCGGGTCAGCTTCCGAATCCCGGCCCTGCTCGCTTGACACGGCTAAAAACGGTTCGGGGCGCTCTTGCGCGTCTAACCCGGCGTACTGGACCTCAAGCCCGGAGGCTGAAGCCTTGTCACTCAATAGCGCTGTATCAGATTCGCCACAAAGCTCTGTATGGCGGGCCTCGGCCATCTCCTGGTCTGACCGAGCTTTATCAGCTGCTCGCTGCCGCCAGGACAGCCAACGTTCTTGTAAGCTTAAGCGCCCGTCCAGAACGACGCCCCCCACCGCCTCTGCAACCTTGAGCCAGGAAAATTCCGCATAAAATCCCAGTCCGACAAGCGCCAGGGCCAGCGCAACCAGTGTCATCCCCCACAGACCCAGCAGTATCAGCCCTTCACGCGCCAAACCAATGCCAACCATCCCCCCGGAGGAAAATGGCAGTGGCTTCCAGACGGTATCCAGGTGTAACGTGCAAAGCACACTCGCGGCAGCGATAAACACCGCTGCGCCTAAAAGGCGTAAAAAAAGAAAAGGCAGTGCATCGTTAAATGACAAATCACGTCGTATAAGAAAGCGCGCCAGCCGCCAAATGAGCATCAAAGGAAGTGCCAGAGCAAGATATCCGATCAGCGAGTATGCAACGTCTGCGATCCAAGCCCCGGTCAAGCCAAAAAGATTTTTTACGGCACCGTCATAGCCAAGATGCGACCAGCCCGGATCACGGGCATCAAAACTCAGCAGCGCAACAGACAGGAATACGCAACCCGCGATCAGGAGGATACAGCCGCCCTCTTTCGTGGCGCGACGAATAAAATCGACAAAAGACTGCCGCTGAGACATAAACAAACCGTGAACTCCAACACCAAAAGCGCCAAAGTACCATACTTTGGCGGGACAAAGCAGGGGGCGGCGGCGGCCTGTGCACGTAGTTTTTGACGGGAGCGGCCATAGCTCATTAGAAATGGATCGATTAAGATAAGCGCTGACTTAACGACCAACCCAGACACATTCGCATCGAGATCAATAAATGAACAACGTGAAACATGCACGCCTGATCATCCTGGGATCGGGCCCTGCCGGCTATACAGCAGCGCTTTATGCGGCACGCGCCAACCTCAACCCCCTTTTGATCACCGGCATTCAAGCTGGCGGTCAGCTGACTACGACTACTGACGTCGACAACTGGCCCGGCGACGTTAACGGGGTACAAGGCCCGGAATTAATGCAGCGAATGCAGCAGCATGCCGAACGATTTGAAACCGAAATAGTTTATGACCATATAAATGAAGCAGATCTGACTCAGAAACCATTTCGACTCAGCGGCGATAGCGGCCAGTACACATGCGATGCACTGATCATCGCAACGGGCGCTTCGGCTCAGTATCTGGGCCTGGAATCGGAAGAGGCATTTAAAGGCAAAGGCGTCAGCGCCTGCGCTACTTGCGACGGCTTTTTCTATCGCAATCAAAAAGTTGCTGTATTGGGCGGCGGCAACACCGCTGTCGAAGAAGCACTTTACCTGTCCAACATCGCATCAGAAGTGGTTTTGATTCACCGTCGCGACACGCTGCGTGCAGAAAAAATCCTGCAGGACCACCTGAACGACAAAATTCAAAACGGCAATATACGTGCTGAATGGAACCACGTGCTGGATGAAGTGCTCGGCGACGACTCGGGCGTGACAGGCGTACGCATCAAGGATGTAAACACCCAGCAAACCAAAGAACTGGACTTAATGGGTGTGTTTGTCGCCATCGGCCACAAACCCAATACAGACCTTTTCCAGGGCCAGCTGGAGATGAATAACGGCTACCTGAAAATATCCAGCGGCTTAACCGGCAATGCAACCCAAACAAGCATCCCCGGCGTCTTCGCTGCAGGTGACGTCGCCGACCAGATCTATCGTCAGGCGGTTACATCGGCAGGCTTTGGCTGCATGGCAGCCCTTGACGCCGAGCGCTTCCTGGACAGCCTGGAAAAAAAGTCGGACAAGTAAGCGCTTAACCATGCTATCTCTCCCTTGGCTACGGCCCGACAGTTACGCATTCCCGCCGGTAGAATCGGCGCTCACGGAACCTGACGGTCTACTAGCTGCGGGGGGAGATCTGCTGCCCGAACGGCTGATCAACGCCTACCGGCAAGGGATCTTCCCCTGGTTTAACGAAGACCAGCCCATTCTCTGGTGGAGCCCGGATCCCCGTTGCGTCCTGTTCCCCAATGAACTTCACCTGTCCCGAAGTTTGCGCAAGCGACTCAGAAGAGGTGATTACCGGGTCACGTTCGATCACGCTTTTGCTGACGTGATTACCGCCTGCGGCACCCGGCCCGATGAGGGCACGTGGATAACCGACTCAATGCGCGGCGCATACCTGCAGTTACACGAGCAAGGCGTTGCTCACTCCGTCGAAGTTTGGATCGATAACGCGCTGGCGGGCGGACTATATGGCATCGCCATCGGCGGCGTTTTTTTCGGCGAGTCGATGTTCAGCCATCAAACAAACGGCTCGAAAATCGCATTTGCTCACCTGATTGACCATCTGCAGCGCTGGGGCTACCGTATGGTAGACTGTCAGGTACACAATAATCATTTAACAACGCTGGGGGCTCGCGAGATATCCCGCGACGAGTTCTGCAACGCCCTTTCCCGGCTCACCGCCTTGTCACCACAGCACAACTGGGTACTTGATCGTCATTATTGGGAAATCACTCAAACGGACCTGAGTAACAACGCAGCGAGGAGGCGCCGGTGACCAACCTTCACGAGCTACAGTTTTACGCCACTCCGGAGCATGTCTGCAGCTACCTGCCGGATCGTCAAGCACGCACACTGTTTGTGGACCCTAAGGCACAATTGAACACACTGGATTATGCAACCCTGTCCGAGCTGGGCTTCAGGCGCAGCGGTGAACATATCTACCGCCCACATTGCTCCGATTGTGCAGCGTGCATTTCGGTCCGAATTCCGGTCAAACACTTTCAGTTCAGCCGCAACCAGAAGCGGGTACTGAAAACCAACAGCGATTTGACTTGCCAGCCGATGAAAGCCTCGTTCACCCAGGAACACTACGACCTTTATGAACGCTATATTCGCGTCAGGCACCATGATGGCGACATGTACCCGCCGAGTGAGGACCAATACCGTTCATTTTTAACCTGCTCCAACTTTGATACGCGCTTCTACGAATACCGCAATCAGAGCCAGCTTGTTGCCGTATCGGTCATAGATCCGCTGCCGAACGGCTTATCGGCTATCTACACCTTTTTTGACCCGGACCTGCCTCGGCGCAGCTTAGGGCGGCATGCAATTCTGCAGGCTATTGAGCACACAAAAAGTGAAGGACTGGCATACCTGTATCTGGGCTACTGGGTACGGGGCTGCCAGAAAATGGATTACAAAATACTCTACAATCCGATCCAGATATTACACAACGGAAGATGGGTCAACGCCACCGAATAGATAAAATTAGCCAATTACTGTGCCTGAGTTCTTTGCCAAAGCATAAGAAATAAGGCAAAATACCGCGCCTTGATAAACAAGATGTTATTTGCTCCGAATCCAGAGGAACGCCTTAATGGCAAAAGAAGAATGTATTGAAATGGAAGGCACCATTGTCGACACCCTGCCCAACACTATGTTCCGGGTAGAGCTCGAAAATGGTCACGTGGTAACAGCTCATATCTCAGGAAAAATGCGTAAGCACTACATCCGCATCCTGACTGGCGACAAAGTAAAAGTAGAATTGACTCCTTACGACCTGTCCAAAGGTCGCATCGTGTACCGCGCACGTTAATACGGGTACGCCAGAACTCAGCGGGCGCCGATATTGCGACATGTCGGCCCCGAGGCAAGATGGCCATCTGTAACAGAGAGCCATCTTCAACATCGGCGGACTAGCCAGCCTCGAACTCAAACGCCAGCTTTTCTTTCTTAACGCTGATAGAAACCGTCCCTCCGCGTTCAGCCAAGCATCCGAACAACACCTGCTCGGCAAGCGGGCGCTTAATCTCCTCTTGTATCAGCCTGGCCATAGGCCGAGCGCCCATATTCTGATCGTAACCGTGCGTAGCCAACCAGGTCCGGGCCGGTTCATCGATATCGATATGCACCTTTTTCTCATCCAATTGCGCTTGCAACTGGGTAAGAAATTTATCAACCACCCCTTTGATAACATCGGTATCCAAGGATGCAAACTGAATGATCGCATCCAGGCGATTACGAAACTCCGGCGTAAACGTCTTACGGATAGCCTCCATGCCATCGGAACTGTTGTCCTGATTTGAGAACCCGATCGACCTGCGCGACATCGTCTCGGCACCCGCATTGGTCGTCATCACAAGAATCACATTGCGGAAGTCAGCCTTACGGCCGTTATTATCCGTCAGCGTCCCGTTATCCATCACTTGCAACAGCAAATTAAAGACCTCAGGGTGAGCCTTTTCGATCTCATCCAGCAACAAAACACAATGCGGGGTTTTGGTTATCGCTTCAGTGAGCAACCCGCCCTGATCGAAGCCGACATAACCCGGAGGCGCACCGATCAATCGGGACACGGTATGGCGCTCCATGTACTCAGACATATCGAAACGAACCAGCTCGATACCCATCACGCGAGCCAGCTGAGCGGTAACCTCTGTTTTACCGACACCGGTAGGCCCTGCAAACAAAAACGAGCCCACGGGCTTCTGAGGCTCCTTCAGGCCCGCTCGGGATAACTTGATGGCGGACGCCAGTGTTTGTATCGCCTGATCCTGCCCGAACACCACCATTTTCAAATTAGTTTCGAGCTTGCGCAGAACATCCTTATCAGAGGCCGAGACGCTTTTGGGTGGTATACGCGCGATTTTTGCGACAATCGCCTCTATCTCCGGCACATCCACAACCGAATTCCGCTCCCCCTCTTCAAGCAACTGCTGATACGCTCCGGCCTCATCAATGACATCAATGGCTTTGTCGGGCATGTGCTTATCATTGATATACCGATCGGCCATTTCTGCTGCAACACTCAGCGCCTCATCGGTATAGGTAAGCTTATGGTGCTCTTCGAAACGAGAACGCAACCCGTGCAGGATCAAGCGCGTCTCCTCTACGGTAGGCTCAAGCACATCAATTTTTTGAAAGCGGCGCGCCAAAGCACGATCTTTTTCAAAAATTCCACGAAACTCCTGAAACGTTGTCGATCCAATGCAACGCAGCCCGCCCGAGCCCAGAAGCGGCTTGAGCAGATTGGAGGCATCCATGGCGCCGCCGGATGCCGCACCGGCACCGATGATGGTGTGGATCTCATCAATAAATAAAATACTGTCGGCTTCTTTACGAATTTCAGCCAGCAACCCTTTAAGGCGTTTTTCAAAGTCACCCCGGTACTTAGTCCCGGCAAGCAGCGCACCCAAATCAAGCGAATAGACAACGCTGTTTTTAATGACATCGGGGACATCGCCATCAACCACCATTTTGGCAAGACCTTCAGCAATCGCCGTCTTCCCGACCCCGGCCTCACCCACCAGCAGAGGATTGTTTTTACGCCGACGCGACAATATTTGCACGACCCGCTCCACCTCTGCCGTACGTCCTACCAACGGATCGATACGCCCGGTTCGCGCCTCTTCATTGAGGTTGATCGCATACTGCTTCAAAGGACTGGGCTGACCACCCTCCTCAGCCTCACCTTCCAACGGGTGCTCATCATCCTGATGGTGCTCGTTATCAAGCACTTTCGGCAAACCGTGGGCGATGTAGTTAATTACATCAATTCGCTCAACACCCTGCTGACTTAACGCATATACCGCCTGACTTTCCTGCTCGCTGAAAATCGCCACCAGCACGTTAGCGCCGTTGACTTCATTCTTGCCTGACGACTGAACATGAAAAACAGCCCGCTGCAATACACGCTGAAAACCCAGCGTCGGCTGCGTATCTCTCTCCACATCATCACCGGGGATAAGCGGGGTGGTAGAGTCGACAAACGCATTTAAATTGGCTCTCAGCTTGTCAATATCGATACCACAGGCCTGGAGCACCCCGAGCGCAGAGTGATTATTCAGCAGCGCAAGCAGCAAATGCTCTACCGTCATGAATTCATGACGTTTTTCTCTGGCCTCCTGGAAGGCAAGACTCAGCGTCAGCTCTAATTCTTTATTCAACACGATCGCACGCCCTCATTCTTAATACGGTCTCGCCTTTGCGGTCACGCCTTATCTACTTCACAGAGTAGCGGATGCTTACACTCTCTGGCGTATTGATTCACCTGGGCAGCTTTAGTTTCAGCAATGTCCCGAGAAAAAACTCCGCACACAGCCCGGCCTTGAGTATGTATAGCCAGCATCACCCGGGTCGCCCGCTCTTCATCCATACCAAAAAACGACCTTAATATTTCTACAACGAAGTCCATTGGAGTGTAGTCATCATTTAATAAAATGACCTTATACATCGGCGGCGGTTTTAGCTTAGGTTTCGCCGTTTCAGTTGCAACCCCTCCCGTAAAATCACCTTCTTGATCATCTTCGCGGTGAAGCCGGATAGTCAGCCCATCGGTTTTCATCTGACACTCATCTCTCGCCTGATATCTAGGATGCAGCCTTCTCTTGCTGCCTAACCCATCATACCGTGACAAAGAGGCATGCGCACCCGGTCACTGGCGCAGCAGCGCTGCTACCAAGCCAAGATAACAGCAGAGCCTGTTTTTTAGCGAGTATAGATCCGAAACCAGCTTCACATTTCCTCCTGAAAATAAATCAACTAGCACATACATGTAGCACGTCATTAAGCAAATAGACATAACTAAACATGCAAAAACAACAGGATATGTTGCTATGCGCAGCACAGGATCTAACCTGACATTAGGAAAAACACCGATTTTGTTACAAACTCACGTTGAGCTTCTTGCAAAGATTCTAATCTGAAGCCAGAATTAGTCGGATAGAGCAGCCTAGGAAGGTAGCGTCTTTGTCGGCAGGCTGTCATTTTGTAGTCACGATGTGTTTTAAGGAGTTAGAAATGCGTGCAGGGAAAGTAAAATGGTTCAACAATGCCAAAGGGTATGGCTTCATCCTTTCAGAGAACAGCGACGAAGATCTGTTTGCTCACTATTCAGCGATTCAGATGGACGGATACAAGACGCTGAAAGCTGGGCAAGATGTACAATTTGAAACCGTTCCCGGTCCGAAAGGAACGCATGCCGTCAACATCCAGCCTTTGACTGAAGAGACAAGCGACACGCTTCACTCTTAGGCCTTTGTAGACATAAAAGCCCGCACAAGCGGGCTTTTTGACCTCTGGTGACTTCGAGTAGCCACCACAGTTTACTGCTGATCTTAATAATTTCTGATTAGTCGTTACGCCACTGCACTGAGCCAGCCTTTTTCTCTATTCTATCCAGAAACGCCTCATGCAGTTTCAGCTCATCGCTGTGAGCCAGACACACAGCCAGATTATACTCGCCACCGGCTACCCGCATAATTTCCTCCACTGAGCTCTCGCCTTCAGCGCTATCATTGTGCAGCGTCAGCGCTGTTTGCCCGCCAGTCATGGCCAGATAAACATCAGCCAATATCTCGGAGTCCAACAAAGCACCGTGCAACTCACGCTTGGAGTTATCGATACCATAGCGCCGGCACAAGGCATTCAGATTGTTTTTCTGTCCGGGATGGAGCTGGCGAGCCATAACCAGCGTGTCGATGACCGAGCAGATGTCAGCAACCTTGCCATAGCCATTGCCGAGTAACGCAAACTCATGGTTGATAAAACCAAGATCAAAGGGTGCGTTATGGATAACCAGTTCGGCCCCACGAATAAACGCCTGAAACTCGTCCGCAATAGCTGAGAACAAAGGCTTATCACTGAGAAACTCGTTGGTTATACCATGCACTTCCATGGCTTCGGCATCGATCTCGCGCTGAGGCTGAATGTAACGATGGTACGTTTTCCCGGTCAACTTGCGGTTGAGCAGTTCAACACAACCTATTTCAATAATCCGATGCCCTTCCGAAGTCTCCAGACCTGTTGTTTCGGTATCTAAAACAATCTGTCTTGCCACAATCCACCCAATCTCTAGTATGTAATCGCCCACAACCTACTCAGCAGACAACAGCCTCAGCAGGCAGGAGAGCGCTATCTTATCACAGCCCAAGGTTTTACAATCTGCAGCTTTTGCACTGAACCGGAAAATTCGCATGAAACGCATTACTGCTTACACCGATGGCTCTTGCCTTGGAAACCCGGGCCCCGGTGGTTATGGCGCCTTGCTAATCTACGACCGTCACGAACGCGAACTCAGTCAGGGATTTACCCTGACGACTAATAATCGAATGGAACTTCTGGCAGCCATTGCTGCACTTGCCACGCTGACTGAACCTTGCCATGTCACTCTCACGACCGACAGCCAGTATGTTCGCCAGGGCATTACGCAATGGATCCACAACTGGAAAAAAAGAAAATGGCAAACAGCGTCAAAAGCACCGGTTAAGAATGTCGACCTATGGAAACAACTGGATGAATTGAGCCAGAAGCACGAGATCGACTGGCGCTGGGTCAAAGGCCATAGCGGCCACCCAGAAAACGAACGCGTAGACCAACTGGCGCGCAAAGCAGCCGAAAGCAACAACTTAATTGAAGATCATGGCTTTGCCGGGAGCTAGCTTCCATTACGATGCCAAACAGCACAAAGGTCTCCGTCATGCTCTTACGGTAAAGCAGCCCCTAAAAAGCGATTACTGAGCATTGCTACAACCTGCTCCCGATTGCTAATCAGATGATCAACAAATGCCTGGGCCGCAGGTGAAAGCTTTTTGTCACGGTGATGTACCACACACCAGCTGCGGACCCAGGGAAATGTTTCCACATCCAATTCAACCAGACAGCCGGTAGCCAATTCGAGGGCAATACTGTGCCGGGACAAGATAGACAGCCCTAAACCGGCCATAACACCTTGCTTGATCGTTTCACTACTCCCCAATTCCATCTTCCGTGACAGCTGGACTCCTAACTCCCGTAAGTGGTCTTCGATAGCCTTACGCGACCCGGAGCCCTGCTCTCGCATCAAGAATGTGTCAGACGCCAGCACATCGGCCTTAAGGCCTTTACTGCCGGCCAGAGGATGGTCGGGAGCAACCACCGGCACCATGGGATTATCCAGAAACGGGTAAGACAACAAGCGCCCATCATCCGGGACCTGCGCCACCAACACAAGGTCATCCTCATTCGCATAAAGACGCTGTAAAACCTGATCTCTGTTGGTCACGACCAGGCTTATGTCTACTTCCGGGTAATTACGATGGAACTCGCCTAACAGGTGCGGTGCAAAATATTTGGCACTGGTTACCACGGCAATACGCAGACGACCATGCATGATCCCCTTCATTTGCGTCAGCGACATTTCGAGACTATCCAAGCGGGAAAAAATATCGTCACAGGCGTTCTGCAACTCCGCTCCTGCTTCGGTAAGAAACATTTTCTTGCCCACTTTTTCAAACAACGGCAACCCCATATGCTCTTCCAACTGCTTGAGCTGAATGCTCACAGCCGGCTGAGTCAGGCACATCTCCTCCGCTGCGCGGGTAAAACTCATATGTCTTGCCACACAATCAAACAGACTGAGCTGCCTCAGGGTCATTTTCAACCCTCTGGACTGAACACCGCCGGTACCACTCATTGACGCCTCTCTATAAACAACAAAAAAAGGGCTCCGAAGAGCCCTCTATAGATTCGCCTGCCAATGGATCAGCCTACGAATTTAATCATGACACCAGCGGCGACCGCCGAACCGATAACACCCGCAACATTGGGCCCCATTGCGTGCATCAGCAGGAAGTTTTGCGGATTAGCCTCAAGCCCCAGCTTGTTGGATACCCGGGCAGCCATGGGAACCGCCGAAACACCTGCCGAACCAATCAGTGGATTGATCGGTGTATCGGAGAACTTATTCATCAGCTTCGCCATCAAGACACCACAGGCAGTACCAATACCAAAGGCAACAATACCCAACACGAGGATACCCAGCGTATTCACGTCCAGAAACTTGTCAGCACTCAGCTTCGAGCCAACCGATAGGCCGAGGAAGATCGTTACAATGTTGATCAGGGCATTCTGCGCTGTGTCACTCAGACGTTCAACAACACCACACTCACGCATCAGGTTACCGAA
>JBFGYY010000068.1:0-10275 GCA_041587095.1 Motiliproteus sp.
CTGGCAAAGGTATTCGTTGCCATGTCGCCCATCAAAACCGCGTTGTGCGTACCAAACAACGCCAGACTCTGGTTGCTCGAGGCAGTCCCGCCGCCTTCCCGGTCACCATACAGCCAGTCAAATGTGCCGCTATAGGTCTGATTGTTTTTTGATTGATTCAGCGATACGCGCACACTGCTATTTCGAGTGCGACTCCCCGAAGCACCCGACTGCTCCAGCTTCACAAACGCCTGCCCGCTAACGCCCCCGCGCGATGACGAGCGATATTCCTGCGTTAATGACAATGATGACTGATAGCTACTGGTCTGCGACCGCCCTGTATCAGAAAAATTCTCGCGATGCTGAAGCGCGATACTGAGCGGAAAACGACTGCCCGGATAAATAACAACATCAACAACGCCGCCACCCGATAGCAGCAGTGCATCATTTGAGCTCTTTTCACCACTGCTTTCAGTTGAACTCGTCAAATAATCGAGACTGGCATCGAGCTGTATATTGACCCGTGAAAACCAGGGTTTCCATAAGTAGCCGCGCTGTAAGTAACCAAAATCGAAGGCATGAGCCAAGTCCTGGCCGCGACTCGACACACCTTCCTGCAAGCCATCGTCAAAGTCAAAATTGGTCGTATAGGTTGTTTCCCCGGCGAACCGGGTCAAGGGCGCAGTCAACACCAGCATCGACTGCGCAGCCGCACTGCTGACCACCAACAACCACAGCAGCACCAGGACAGATAAGCGACCGAATAAATAAGAACTCAGAACCGTCACTAAACGTCTACTTATGAATAACGGTTGCTAACAACTCCTGATCAACTTCGATATCGGCAGACTGCCGTAACCGAAACAACAGGGCCTGCCATTCCAGCTCTCCACGCTCACGCAGGTATAACCCCTTAGCCCGTTCGCGCACCACATCAAAGGCCTGCAAATTTGCAGGAATCCGATCCGTTAAGCGGAACAACGCCACACCATCGAGCAAGACCACAGGCTGTGAAATTTCATTAATCTCCAGCTCATCCAGAACCAACTGAGCATCCGTTCCCAGCATACCCTGGTGGAGATACCCCATATCGCCGCCGTTCTCAGCGGACGGATCATTCGACAACTCTTCTGCCAGCTCGCTAAAATCGGCGCCGTCATCCAGGCTTTTGCGCAGCGCCGACACTTCTTCGCTGACTTTACTCCAACCTTCTGAGCCTGCCGACGGATCCACCTTTATCAACAACAGAGACACACGTTGGCGAGGCGGCTGCGTAAACGATTCAGGCTTTTGCTGATAAAACTCTAGTACCGCGTCATCAGTAGCAGTCACACTCTCCCTAACGTGCTTTTCAAGACGTTCCAACAACGACTGTCGCTCATAGGAAAGACGCACACGCGGCAACCACTGCCCCCGCACCTGCGCCCACTTCTCGCTTTTCTGGTTTGCTGCATCCAACTCCGTTACGTTTTTATCCACCCAGGCCGCATCAAATTCAAGACCGCGCGAATAAGCCTCTTTCTCTGCTAACACCAAATTAATCTGGTTATCCATCACCTTCTGATTAAACGTTTTCAGCTCAGCCTCCGGGACAGAGCCGTGGTAAAAGCTGTTTTTCATCGCTTGACGATAGGCATTGGCGTACTCGACCAGATATACCGGCTCACCATTCACCTTCAGAGCCACATCCCCGAACAGCGCGTCGCCCGATTCCTGCGCTGATAACGCGCCCTGAAAACCCAACAACAGACCACAGACCCATAAACAACGCTTAAGACTCACTCGCACGTAACCTCCCTATATCGCAGCAATTACCGACCATTGATCCTACACACAAGCTCGCTACAAACACAATGAGCTGGCGCGACCCGAATATTACCCCATTACGCTATAAACCTACAAAACAAAGTGAATAAGCCTTTCGTTTCTCAGCACAACCCTCCAATCACATACGTATCAGTAAGACCACTAGAAAGCCCGAGCGTTCATCAAGCAAAAAAAAAGCGAGCCGGGCTTAGCCCGACTCGCTTTTATTTTGGAAACTGGCTTATTTAGTGTGGCAAGCCAGACAAACCTTACTTCCGGTATTATCAATACGCAGGAAGGTTACGTTCTCAACGTGTGGATCGTGACAGCTGGCGCACTCAACGAACGGCTCGCTGTTACGGGTATACAGCTGCATATCCGACTTATCACGCGTACCGGCAGTCACCGAAATCGCCGCTCCGGATACTTTACTATCGGTAGGCACGTCTACCCACCAGACATCATTGGTGTTGATATTCTGATAACTCGCCGCCTTAAAGTCTTTGTCCTTAAAGTCGGTCGTATCACAAGCACCGCCACCGGAAGTACAGCCACCACCGGCATACTGAATCCCAACCGGGTGATCGTTTTGCAGATCGGTTCCCAGGTTAGGGAAGCCAACTCCTGCACCGTTCAATTTACCGGAAGTCTGAGCTGCGCCACTCCAAGTCCCTGTCAGCGCTACGTTGCCACTTCCCGGCTTGTTGACCATGTTATCCATCGCCTGACTACCGTCGTGGCAAGACAGACAAGCGATCGATACCGAACCGACAGAAACAACCGCACCATCCAGAGAGCTGGTACCCAGCTGATCGTAGGTAGTAAACGTACCTACGCTAGGCAGCGCCTTGTTCCACAAAGGCACAGCAACCTTATTGCTGTCGCTATCCAGCGTGGAGGATCCGTGCGGCGTGTGACAGAACACACAAATCTCACCGGTTCCCGAATGCTGGTTATTACCAGTTGTCGAAGTCGATCCCAGGTTGTGTTTGGTGTTTGCGATGCCGGACACTGCCGCACCACTCATTGCCATTGCAACACCACCGGTTAGCAAAGCGACTGCTAAATGCTTTTTGGTATAGGTTTTCATTTGTTATCCCCTTTTAATCCTAAGAGCCGCTGCCGCTTAACACCGGGCAACTTGCAGGTTAGCCTGCTCTAACCAATGCACTTGACGTGCCAACTGTAAAAAAACCTTTGTTTTCAACAAACAAACATTACAGCGAATATAAAGCAGACCAATTAAACCCCAATCCCCCACAGTTTCTTCCCGATTTTGGGAAGACGAATCCCGCTATCGAGAACTCTTGTCTAATTCTGTAATTCTGGCAATCCCTCCAAAACTGCCAACCCACAGCGTACCGTCCGCCTGAGTCGTCATAGAGAATACCGCATCCGAATAAAGTCCGTCAGCAGTCGTGTAGACTTCGAACTGATCAGTTCCGGGAAGCTTCTTAGCCAGACCGGCACTGGTACCCACCCAGAGCACACCATCGGCATCTTCATGCAACATAAAAATATGGTTAGCCGGCAAGCCGTCTGTCACAGTATAGGTTTTCCAGCTCTTACCATCATAACGACTTAAACCAGCCCCCCAGGTACCAGACCAAACCACGCCCTGACTATCAACCGTCAGCGAGACAATATAGTTGGGGTTATAAGCAGTGGTGACATTTTGCAGGCCTTGTTCAATTTTCTGGCGCGCATGGTGCGAAGAATATTGTGCCGGGTCCCGGTCAAATTTATTCTGGCCTTTCACCTGCTCGTAAGGCGCACCCAACCCGTCAGCATGCTTCCAGTTCTCCCAGGAGCCGTCACTGTAACTATAGTGCGCAAGGCCGCCTTCGGTTGCCAGCCAGATATCGTTATTCTTACCTTCAGCCAAACCGTAAACCCAATCATTGGGCAAGCCTCCCGCGGTGTTTTCAACGGTGTAGACCTCCCAGGAATCCGCGCCATCAAGATCACCCTTGATCACTCGGTTAACGCCCGTCCAGGTAGCGATCCACACATCGCCATTAGCAACTTCGATGGCATCATAAACAAAGGCATCACCCAATCCTTCGGGAACGTTATAGCTCTGCCACTGGGTGGTTTTTTCCGTCAACAGAGACAGCCCGCCGCCGTAGGTACCCACAGCAACACGGTCACCAAGCTGGCCAACATAAAACACACCGTTGGCCAAGAGGCCATTTCGGACACCGTAATGCTCATAACCATCATTCGCTGTGTCGTAGCGCACGACGCCACCCGAGGTCCCTACCCAGACAACACCGTTGTCGTCAGCAAAGATCGATTTTACGTTACGGTTACCCACCCGGTAGTGCGTAAACTTACTCTTTGCCGGTTCTACGGCAGACGAAGAAAGCCCGGGCAATGGCTGCGCCGCTGGCGCCACCGGTGTCGAAGCTGATAAGCCCGGCAACGCAACGGCTGCAGGCTCAACCGCCGCAACCCGCACCGACTGCGAAAAACGTTCATCCGCGCTATTTATCATCAGCGCCGCAACAACCATACCCCCTACAACCACGCCTAGCGTACCAACCGCTTTGATATCCATATTTACTGTTAACCTCCGATTCAAAATTCAATTAACCACCTGATCAGTGGAATGCGCCTGTACGCTGACCGATTCGTGCCACACCACCCCGTGTACCTGCCCAAACATCACCATTGGGCGCCTCGGCAAGGGCGTAAACATCATTACCCGGCAAGCCATGCTGGGTATTGTAATTCTGCCAGGACTTACCGTCATAACGGGAAACACCGCCATTGGTACCAAACCAGTAGACGCCATCATCGCCCTGAAGAACACTGTAAACGATGTCGCCCGCCAGCCCGTCGGCAGAGGTCAAACTGCGCCAGGAACTACCGTCAAAAATGCTCACGCCGCCACCCCAGGTTCCGACAACGACCTGCTCGTCACTATCCACCATCAGGCTGAATACATAATTGGGGTTATAGGTTGCCTGTCCGCCGTTCAATACGCCCAGATCATGCCGGTCGCGGGTTCCCAGACCGGTATTGGTGCTGAAGGCAAGCGCATCCTTGTTCGGCGCGCCAATGCCATCATCATGCGTCCAGGATTTCCAGACTTTGCCGTCGTACATACTGACACCGCCCTCGGTGCCAAACCAGACCCGCCCCCGCTTGTCTACATCCAAGCCATAAACCCACTCGTTCACCAGCTCCTTTACATAGGTATCCATCTGATCCGTCTTACGGTCCAGGCGATTAGCCCCCGCCCAGGTTCCCACCCAAAGCGCACCGTCGGGATGGTTAGCAAAAGCGTAGATCCAGTAATCAGCCAAACCGTGCAGAGGGAAATACGTCTTCCACTCGCCCTCTTTGTAACGACTCATGCCTCCTGCATTGGTGCCGAACCATTTGTAACCATCACTATCGATGCCGATAGCAAACACATATTCATTCGCAAGCCCGTGATCACGCGTAAAGGTATTTACGACTGCATTGTTCGCCAAATCTACCTCATGCACTCCCAGTGATGTTCCGACCCACAATTTGTTTGCGTCGTTCTCCACAGCAAGCGAGCGTACGTAAACGTTTTCGCCAACCTGAAAAGCATCCAATACCTGGTGACTTCTTACACTCACGGTGTCTTCAATGGCGGCATCCTTACTGACCTGCTTAACAGCCTTATCGCTGTCTGAGCAGGCGGTGACCAAAAACGCACACAGTGTTACGATCAACACTCGAAATAGGTTTGGCATTATCTCAATGTCCTTATATAGCGAATAATAGAGAAGATGTTATTTCTGGGAATAATGGTCTGATATGACGGGCACAACCCTTTACCGGTCTCGACATGATCTACCAGTTTTCGGTCAGTGGTCAGCAACCCTTGCGAGCGGGTAAAATCCGGCATACGGTGCGACAAGCCTTTCCCTCTGTCACCATGACAATTTGCACAATACTGTTGATAAGACTTCTTACCTTCAGCCAACGCACCGGCAACCGACATATTAACGGACGCGAATAATACCATCAAACCCATAATTATCGTGCAGGAATATCTCCATGATCGTCGCACCAATTTTCCGGTCACGGCTGTTTTGCCCTGGAGCTGCGCGCCGTCCACTCGGCTGCCCGGGCCGGATCAACCGGCAACCCCAACTCACCGTTTTTATAAGCACTCGCCAGCTTGGTTATCGCCCCCTCATCCCCGGCCTCTGCGCCTTGCTGAAAAAGTGCTACAGCAGCTGGCTCATCGACATCGAACCCGTAACGTCCCTCCGCATGGATCCAGGCCAAACGGTTTATAGCTAGCAAGGCCCCGGAGTCAGCGGCCTGTTTCAGCCAATGCAACGCCAGAGCCTTGTCATGCTTGATTCCAAGTTTCTGTTGAAAAATCATATCCGCTAAGGCGATTTGTGAATCGGCATTTCCCTGCTCAGAGGCCTTGAGAAACCATTGATAGGCGGCCGCATTCTCTTCGCCGCGCTCCATGATATAGCCCAGCAGGTACTGGGCTTTGGGATAACCTTTTTGAGCAGCTCGCTCCAACGGCGCCATCGCGCCAATGATATCCGCACGCTCAAAGGCCTGAACCCCCTGCGCGAGATCTTTATCAACAGGATCTTCGGCCTGCGCATAAGGCACGGCAGCGCCTAAACAGAAAACAAACCCCATGCTCAACAGTCGCTGTTTATTCATGACTTTCAACTCCATAGACCGCTGTTAACTTTCTTCCAATTTACGATACAGGCTGGACAAACCCAACCCAAGCCGCCGCGCCGCTTCGCGGCGATCGCCTCCGACCTCATCCACTGTCCGGGAGATGACGTCAATTTCAAACATCCGGACCTGCTCACGCAAGGTCATCGTTTCAACACCCGTATCCGCTTGTGTTTTCAGCACTTGTTGCGGCAAATCGGTGCTCTGAATCACATTATCCTCGGCAAGAATTAACGCCCGCGCCACCACATTTTCAAGTTCACGAATATTGCCCGGATAACGGTACTCACAGAGCAGGTCGCTGGCTTCTTTATCTAACTTAATTTCTTCCGCCAAGCCCATTTTTTTCGCCTCCCTTCGCACAAAATAAGCCAACAGCGAAGGAATATCCTCTTTCCTGTCTCGTAGCGAAGGAAGCTCTATATTAAAAATATTCAGCCGAAAAAACAGCTCTTCCCTAAAGGTGCCTTCGGCAACCATCGCGGCAAGATCACGGTTGGTCGCGGCAACAATCCTGACATCAACCGGCGTCATCTTTTCTGAACCCACCGGACGGACCTGCTTCTGCTCAAGAACGTGCAGCAACTTAACCTGCAATGACAGCGGTAATTCGCCAATCTCATCCAGAAAAATAGTTCCCTGATCGGCCTCCAGAAACAATCCTTTCTTCAGCTTGGTGGCGCCTGTGAAAGCCCCCTTCATGTGGCCGAAAAACTCACTTTCGAGCAGGTTCTCAGGAATCGCGCCACAGTTCACGGGAATAAAGGCAGCGTCGGCCCGGTTACTCATCTGGTGGATAGAGCGCGCCGTTACGCCTTTGCCCGTGCCGCTTTCACCGGTAATAAGCACCGTACTGTCGGTAACGGCCACTTTGGCGATCAATCGATCAATACGCCGCATCGCGGGCGAAACCATGGGGCACTGCTCACCTTCAAGCCCCATCACCAACCGGCGTAATGTTTTGTTCTCAGAGCGCAAACCGATCATATCGGCGATTTGATTCAGCCTGTTCAGCACATCTTCGTTGCGCAGCGGCTTAATCATATAATCATAAGCACCACAGCGCATCGCCTCGATCGCGGTGTTCACGGAGGCATAGGCCGTCATAACAAGAAACGCCGTTTCAACACCACTGTCTCTGGCACGACTAACCACATCTATCCCGGTCATATCCGGCATACGGATATCACACAAAGCCACATCAAACGCACCTGCTGTCAGATGCTCCAAAGCTTGCGTACCATTCTCAGCCAGGGTGACATCATGACCCGCCTTCGATACGGCATTACCCAATATCTGCCTCAATGCAGGCTCATCATCCACAATCAACACTTTCAGATAACGCATCACACCGCCTCGACCTTCAACTGTTCCCGTACTGCCATGTACGCTGATCCTGACGAATTAACGATGACAACCTCTCAAGATAACACCTCAAAATAAACCCCTACACGTGTCCCCTGGTCAGGAACCGATTCGATCTCCATACAGCCCTGATGCTCTTCGACCAGTTTCTCGCAGATGGATAAGCCCAGGCCGGTCCCTTTATCCTTGGGTTTAGTGGTATAAAAAGGCTCGAAGATATGCACGATATCCTGCACCGAAATACCTGAACCGTTATCCACGATCTCCACCAAAATAATATCGCCGCCAATAAGCCGGGATCGCACCACGACCCGGGGTTGATCCGTGAGCAAACCGGCAAAAGCATCAGAAGCATTGACCAGCAGGTTCATAAACACCTGGGTCAACTGATCGGATTTCCCCTCCAGCGCGGGCAATTTCGGGTCCAGCTCCAGATCCAGCGTAATATCGCGCCAGCGTTTGTCATAGCTCAACAAACGCGTCGTGTTTACCAGGATGCCATTCAAATCCATCAGCCCGCGCTCAGGCTGATTAGGCGAAGCAAAACCGGAAATATCACGACTAATACTCCGAATACGATCCGTTTGCTGCAACACAAGTTCAATATTTTTCAGATAGTGCTCGGTCAGCAACGGCTCAGGCCGCTCGGCATCATCTGACAACACTTCTTCCAAAAGCCCCTGAATTGCAGCCAGCGGATTACCAACCTCATGCAAAACACCGGCAACCAGCAAACCTATCTGCGCCATTTTTTCCTGTTGGAAATACTGTAACCTTAAACTTTCCAGCTCCCGCTCTGCGACCGATTGTTCGGTAATCTCACGTATGATCAACAACAATAGCGGCGTCTTCTGACTTGCCAATCGACAAAATGTCACCTCGACCTGAAACTCATCGCCCTCTCGTCTGACTGCAATCAGCTCATCACGCTCAAAGCCTTTTGAGCGGGTCAGACTTTGATAGCGCTGTGTATAATCGAGATCGCGCAACTGATAATCAGAGGGCAGCAGCGACTCCACCCCTTCCCCCTCAAGCTCTCCGGGATCATAGCCAAACAAAAACTCCGTTCGCGTGTTACAGGCCACAATATCGCCGTCCAGCGCAACGGTAACCATCGCATCGGGACTGCTGTTGATCAACTCATCCAGGAAAATTTGCTTTTGCCGCAACACATCAAGCATGCGCGCCTGTTCGCCAATGATTCCTCTTGAATATTGAAAAAGCGTGAAGACCAGTATTAAAAACAATACGAGGACGTAACTGATATGCCGGAAGAACACCAGGTAGTCCCGGTCTAAGCGGTCCTTGTCTACTAAAGATACGAGTTTCCAGCTCGTAATGAGCGCTCCGTCCATCGGATCACGTACAGCAACCTCCTGGTAACTGATCAGGCCCGATGAGGTGAACAACCCTCCGGCTTCATGCATCTGCAACCAGATTTTCTTGGCGGCCCGATCTTCGAGGCCAATGCCTTCAGCGTAACGCCTCCAAGCCTTTTCACCACTGAAGATCATGACAGTTTCATGATTATGGTGGTCAATTCCCGCCTTATCCGCCAAACCGGCCAGCGGGTATGCCAAGCCAAGAATTCGTCGCCCCTCACCTGCAGAACCCGCTTCAGGCCAGGTCAGACGCACCTGAGCTTGCTCAATCTCCGGCAAGCTGGAACCGACCAGAGACAATTCAATTCCGGCATGTGGCGGAGCTACGTAATCGACGGGAAATATGTTGCCTCCCTCAATACCTGACTCACAGTCAAGCTCTCGATGTTCGCCTGACAACTTGCTCCAAACACCTACTTTTAAATAACGCGAGAACCGGTTACAGGTACGCGATGCCAATGAAAACCAGTCATGCTCTTCCCTGTGCTCATCAGTCGACGATAGATGCCTGAGGTCACGCACGGCTGTCTGTAAATGCTGCTCAAGCAGCAAGCGCTGTAGCTGCAGATGCTGAACCTGATCATGGGCCAGCATCTGACGCCGCATCTGAATGTCGTTGTGGTAAAGAAAGTAGGAGCCCAAGAGCACCAACAAGGTCAGCAGCACACCAACAAGCGCAGATAAGGGGTTGGCCCGAAAATGCCGTGACAGATCGGTCAGCGCTGAGATCATACCCGTTCAGCCTCTGATACGGTCAAATCGCGACGATCATGGGGCAAGAACACGCTGACACAGGTCCCTTCTCCCTGAGTCGATTCGAGCCGAATATAGCCGCCATGCTCCGTCACTATCGACGAAGACAGTAACAACCCCAGCCCAGACCCTTTGTCATCTTTCGTGGTATAAAATGCGTCGAACACCCGCGCCTGCTCCTCGGAAGAGATGCCGCAACCGTTATCCCGCACCTCCACTTGCACGCCATCATCACAGCGCAACGTTTTCACCACAACCTGCCCCTGGCGCGGCAACTGCGGGTCGATCGACTCCA
>JBFGYY010000069.1:0-10141 GCA_041587095.1 Motiliproteus sp.
ACTGCGTAGTAGCGTTCACCGGCAAAACCCAGGGCGAAAATCGTTGAGCTGGTGGGACGCAAAGGATCGCGCTTGAATACCTGCCAGCGGCGTAATTGCGTACCATTGGTTACATTCCAGAGCTGGACCACTCCCGAACTGGTGCCGGTCAGCAGGCGCTCACTATCGGGGGAGAATGCTGCTGCTGTGTAACTGACGCGCTGGGCAAAGAAGCCTTCATCGCTGCTGAGAGTCTGCAGTGTTCGTCCGCTATCCGCTGACCAGATCAGCGCTTTCTCCAGCTGGCCCGCAGAAAAGGCTAAGCGACCGTTGGGTGACAGCGCCACGGTATTGACGTTATTACTGTGCTGTTTGCTCTCGCGCTCTTCGCCCGAGTTCAGATCCCAGAGTCGTGCACGGTTATCGTCCGATCCGGTCAGGGCCAGCTCACCATCGTGGCTCACCGCCACCGCCCTGACACGTCCTTCGTGACGCAGGATTTTTTGTGTGCCGCCATTCTTGCTGTCGAAATAGGCCGCCGTCTGATCATCAAGCCCCAGTAACGCATAATTACCGTTTGGCGACAGAGCGATATCCAGAATACCTGCAGGGGCGTTCCAGAACCCGACCGATTTACCACTGGTGACTTCCCAAAGGACAATATCATGCTGACCCGCCGATACGGCATATTCGCCTTCGGGCGAAAAGGCGATAGCGACCAGATTGCTGTACTGTCCCTGCCGGTGATTCCAGTTAAACAAACGTTCATTGCGCGAAGCATCCCACAAGCTGCCACCGTGTTGTATCGAAGCAACGGCGGCATAGCGGGCATCCGAAGAGATTGCCGCACTGTATAATCCCTGCACGGCGTATTCTGTCTGGGATGCGGGCCGGTCACCCTGACTGCAGGCAGTCAGTAAACTGAGCAGCAGCCCGGCGCTTATACCTTTGGGGTTCACTGCGCGGCTCCGCTTACACTCTGTCTTTATGGGCGGTATGCATCGACCCGATCAACTGGTCTTCGTATTCAAAACGCTCTGCCAGTTTTTCACCCAAAAGCGACAGACGCTCACTCATATGCTGCAGATCCTGAACGGTCAGCTGCTGCAAGTCCGCGTACTCGTCATTAAAGGATAAAATAGAATCGGTTGTTTCATTCAGGCTGGGTTCGAGCTTACGCGCCAGCTCGATGCTGCCATCATTAAACTGATCCGCCTCGGCGAGGAGGTGTTCGTACACACCAAAATGCCACGAGGAGACATAATCCACCAGGATATCGCAGAACCCTGTGATCTTGCCTACGACGTTGCCATCGACCGGTAACTGAGGGAGCGCCACAAAGCGACCCAACAGATCCTGTCTTTCCTGCAGCCAGCGATCGATAAGTTCACTGACGCCACCCCAACGTTCTTTCGCACTGCGACACTTCTCCAGCATAACCTTCTCCTTCTGTTGCGCCGTTGCGACTTCGATAACAGCGGCCTCGGCGTCAGCTCTCTAGTCTGTTCCGCCATACTAGCGCCAAGCAAACCCGTATAGCAATAAAAGCCACTGCTAAGCACTTAGCCTGCACAGGGACGAACGATCGTTATATACTGCAGCACACTCTGTCGCTATGAATTTCGGGATACCGCTATGTCCGCCATTACACACGCAACGCGCTTTGTTCTACTGTTATTTTTATTCCTGCCCGGCTTTGCGCAGGCGGAAGGTGACGGTTATGTGGAATATATAGAGCTGCAGCCGCCTTTTATCGCTAATTACGGCGGGCCGGGGCCGCTAAAATTCATGAAAGCAGAAGTATCCATCAAAGTGACGAGCGCTGAAAACGAGGCCAACATCAAACACCATCTGGCGCCGCTGCGACATGAACTCGTTATGCTGCTGAGTAACCAGACCAGCGACACGGTGACATCGGCTGCCGGTCGGGAACAGGTTCGCCAAAAGGCACTGGAGAAGCTGCGCCAGGTCATGGTCGGCGAATTTGGTGAAAGCGGCTATGACATGATCAGCGATCTGCTGTTTACCAGCCTGGTCACCCAGGACTGATCTCAAGCGTTGTCGTACAGGCTGATACTGCGCTTCGGGCTGGCGTTAACCCACAGATCAATGCCAGCCGAACCCTCGGGTACGACCGGCATTGAATGAACCCCGGTCACTGCGCCATAAAGCGGGCCAGAAAGGTATCGAAGTCCAGGCTTTGATCTTGCTCTAATGCCCGCTGCTCCTTGAGTGAGCGCTCCCTGAACTCCTCAAGCTCCGACACAAACACCTCGGGCACCCCCTCTGCCTGCAGCGCCTGCTGGTGACGCTGGGACTGCGCTAAGGCAAAAGCTTCATAGGATAGCCCCTGACAACGCAGCGCCGTCAGAACCTGTGCGGAAGGCGTCAGCTCCGGATCTGCGAGCTTCTTCCCCTGCTGCTCCAGCGCCGCCTGGTACAGCCCCCCCGGGTGCAAGCTATCCAGTAATTCGGCCACCGGCTGCAAGCACTCCAGCAGCTCCTGACCCCAGGTTATCAGTGACCGGGGGCCTTGCGTAGACTGCAGCAGCAAACCGGGTTCACGCCCGCGGCGTGCGGTGAGAGCGTTATTTTCCTGAACCCAGCGGCACTCCTGTTCGGTCAACTCGCTGCGATCGGCCAGCAGGCAATAGACCAGGAAGGTATCGATAAAACGCGCCTGAGTCGCGTCGATACCCAGCGGCAAAAATGGATTGATATCCTGACTACGGACTTCAATATATTCCACGCCCCGTGCCCGCAGCGCACAGACCGGCTTTTCCGCCGGTAATGTGACCCGCTTGGGGCGAATATCGCTGTAATATTCGTTCTCGATCTGCAGCATGTTACTGTTCAGCTGCCGGTACTCACCGCCGACCTTGATACCAATATTCTCATAGACGGCATAGGGGGTGCGGATCGCCTGAGACAGGGTCTCGATATAGTTATCGAGGGTGTTATAACAGACAAACAGCGATGCCTGAGCCTGATTGGTATAACCCAGATCACTCATGCGCAGGCTGGTCGCGTAGGGTGCGTAAAGCGTGTCAGCGTCCAGCTGATCCAATTGATGCGTATCCCCGCCCAGGAAGGAGCGACTCAGCGCCGGCGAAGAGCCGAACAGGTAGAGCAACAACCAGGAGTAACGCCGGAAGTTACGAATCAGGGAAAAATAGCTGGCGGACTGGAACGCCATCGGTTCAGCTGAGTCGCCGAGGACCTGTTGAAAAGCCGCCCAAAACCCTTCCGGCAACGAAAAATTATAATGGATCCCGGCAATCGCCTGCATCGGCTTGCCGTAGCGATGTTCCAGGCCGACCCGATAGATCGATTTCAGTTTGCCGATATTGGAGCTGCCGTAGTGGGCGATAGGGATCTCGGCAGCACTTTGCAGATGACAAGGCATGCTTGCAGCCCAGATCGTCTCGGCTCCGAGTCGATCATACGCGTAGTGATGCAGGTTCTGCAGATAGCCCAGCGCATTATCGATATCGTCAAATACCGGGGTGATAAACTCCAGTAAAGCTTCGGAATAATCGGTCGTAATACGGCTATGACAGAGTGCGGAACCCAGTGCTTCAGGGTGAGGGGTCTGGGCAAGCCGTCCGGCGCCATCAACCCTTAGCCCCTCTTTCTCGATCCCGTGCTGAATTTTCTTCAACCATTGATCTCCGCCCGATTCGGCCAGAGCCCGAATCTGCTGGCGCACACAGTCAGACATAACAGTATCCTGAAAAGTCGGGATCGCCGGCTGCAGGAAAGCCATAACTGGCTCTGCACGGCAGAGGTACCGACGGTAATTAAAACGTTATTACCTACAATAAATCAAAAAGCGGGAGCGCGTGACCGGCCTCCCGCTGGAACGAAACGCTAAACAATAAATATCAGAAAATGGTGCCGTCGAGCGGTGATGAAGCACTGGCATACAGCTTACGGGGCATACGACCGGCTAAAAACGCCTCGCGGCCGGCTTCGACAGCCTTGCGCATCGCCGACGCCATTAACACCGGCTTACCTGCTGCGGCAATGGCGGTATTCATCAGCACGCCGTGACAACCCAACTCCATCGCCACCGCCGCATCAGACGCCGTACCCACGCCAGCATCCACCAGGATAGGCACCTTGGCGCTCTCCAGAATCAGGCGGATATTATAGGGGTTTCGGATACCCAGGCCGGAGCCGATCAGCGACCCTAGGGGCATCACAGCCACGCAGCCCATCGATTCAAGTTCCTGTGCAACGATCGGATCATCGCTGGTATAGACCATCACCTTGAAACCGTCGTCAACCAGCTCACGGGCAGCGATCAGGGTCTCAGTCACATTGGGGTACAGGGTTTTTTCATCACCAAGCACTTCCAGTTTAACCAGGTCATGGCCATCCATCAGCTCACGGGCCAGTTTACAGGTCCGCACTGCGTCCCGTGCATTGAAGCAACCGGCGGTATTGGGCAGGATCGTGTATTTATCCGGCGAAATAACATCCAGCAGATTTGGTTCACCGGGATTCTGACCAATGTTGGTACGACGCACTGCAACCGTCACTATCTCTGCACCACTGGCTTCGATAGCCTGAGCCGTTTCGGTCATATCCTTGTATTTACCGGTACCTACCAGTAAACGGGAAGTGTAGCTTTTGCCGGCGATTACCAGCGGTGAGTCCTGCAGATTCAAATCAGTCATCGTTATTTTCCAATCGTTATTCGGTTACCCAGCTCAGCCGCCGCCAATCGCATGTACAATTTCAACCCGGTCACGGGACTGCAATACCGTCGCGGTATGCTGACTGCGCGGCAATATTTCAAGGTTATATTCGACCGCTACCCGTTTGCCCTGCAGGTCCAGGTGCTGCAACAGGTCACTGACCGTTGTGCCGGACTCCACCTGACGGGTATCCCCGTTAACGTCAATTTCAATCATCCGCTCTCTCCACTACCGCAATAACTGGCTTGTGGCTTTCCAGCCTCTTTTACCCGGCACGCGCACCGTACACTCGGCCCTGCATCGGTATTCTTGCAGGACCATCACTACCAACCTGACGAACAGAGAGCTCTGCCCCCGCTGTCCCGCGCCCTATAAGTCGGCTAATCCTGACGACTAGCGCTGCCGAAACAGGCCCCAGGCCAGCGTTGCCCAACCTGCAAGCAGCAGCAGACCTCCCAACGGCGTGAGCCAGACAACCCCGCGCAGGCTGGAAAGGCAGAGTATATATAAACTTCCACAAAAAAACGTAATGCCCGCCAGAAACAACACTCCCGCCAACGCCAGTGCCTTACTTGCGCCATGGCGCATGCAAACGCCGGTCAACAGCAACACCAGGCTGTGATACATCAGATAGTCATTGGCGGTCGAAAAAGTCGCCATCTGCGACACCGAGAGCATACTGCGTAGCGCGTGAGCACCGAAAGCGCCCAGCCCAACGGCCAGAAAACCGCCCAGCGCACCAAAACACAACAGCAAACGACTTCCGGGCAACATCAGCGCTTCCCACAAAAAAAACCGCCAGCACGGTGGCTGGCGGTGGTATTCACGGTACGTAAAGAATCAGCCTTCAAGCGCGGCCCGAACCTTCTTCATGGCATTTTTTTCCAGTTGCCGGATCCGCTCCGCAGACACCTGGTATTCGGCGGCCAGCTCGTGCAGCGTCGACTTTTCTTCACTGAGCCAGCGCTGCACCAAAATGTTCCGGCTGCGTTCGTCCAGCTCACCGATCGCTTGCTGCAGGCGCTGACTGGAATCTTCATCCCATTGCGAATCTTCTAATAAACGCGCGGGATCGGAGCGCTTGTCTTCAAGAAAGTAAGCCGGCGCTTTAAAGGTTTCAGAGTCATCATCATCCACACCCATATCAAAGGCGCTGTCTTTGGCGCTGAGTCGGCTTTCCATCTCGCGTACGGCATGCGGTGCAACCCCCAGATCAGAAGCAACCGCTTCGACCTCATCGTTGCTCAGCCAGGCCAAACGCTTTTTTGCACCCCGCAGGTTAAAGAACAGTTTACGTTGCGCCTTGGTGGTGGCGACTTTAACAATCCGCCAGTTGCGCAGCACATACTCATGAATCTCGGCCTTGATCCAATGCACGGCAAAAGACACCAGTCGCACGCCAACCCTCGGGTCGTAGCGTTTAACCGCTTTCATCAGGCCGACATTACCTTCCTGAATCAGGTCAGCCTGAGCCAGGCCATAACCGGAATAAGACTTGGCGATATACACCACAAAACGCAGGTGCGACATAACCAAACGACGGGCCGCTTCCAGATCATCTTTAAAGAACAGACGCTCACCCAGTTCCAACTCCTCCTCCGCACTCAGAACAGGTATGGCACTGACACCCTGGATATACGCTTCAAGATTGCGTCCCGGGGTCATCATGTCGATTGGTTGTAAGCTTGTTCCCATCAGTATTCTCCTGTGAAAGACAATCTCGGTCCCCGAAATTGACGCCCACTAAGCGCAAAAGTTCCGCGCTGCAATAAATTCTTAACTGTTCCAAACCGCCAACGACTGATATATATCAGCAAAACAGCCGTCTGTAACGGACCGGGTAGCCTAGCAACTGTTTTGCCGCCCTGCAACCCCCAACGACACACGCAATACAACCCCTACTTTAATGGTACAGCCTTGAGCGGGGTTACAGCCCTGAGCCGGTATACAGCCCTGAGCGGAGTTACAGCCCTGAGCCGGGTTACAGCCCTGAGCTAATAACTGCCTGAGCCGGTATACAACCCAGAACGGTTAATACAGCCCTGAGTCGACATCAGCCTCAAGCCAAGCGCTAACGCTGAGCGGGCCGCAATGAGGCCTCTCAGCGCGGCTCGATCCGCCTGATCTGATGATTAACCGCCAGATAGGCACCGCATAACCCCAGCAGCATACCGGTCAGAACCAGGCCCAGCCCGAACCCCAGAAAGTCGATGCCTTGGGGCAGGCCCCGGACCAGATACAGCCCAAGCAAGCGCTCAACCGGTTCGGCCAGATAAAACAAGCCGGCACTGACCATGATCCAGGCCAGCACGCCACCGGCCCCGCCATACCAGAGACCGCTATAAAGGAAGGGGCGACGTACATAACTATCGGTACCACCGACCAGCTTTATCACCTCGATCTCCTGACGACGTCCGTCGATCGCCAGACGTATGGTGTTGCCGATAACCAGTAAAACCCCGGCAGCCAACAGCAGCGCCAGAAGAATCAGGATACGGCGGGCGATTTCGATCAGTTCAAACAGCCGCTGCAACCAGCGCATATCGATATCGGCATGCTCAACGCCATCCACCGACTGCAGCTGCAGCTGCAGCTGCTGCAGCTGGGCGCTGTCACGATATTGCAGGCCCGGCTCGACGATAATCACGGCCGGTAAGGGATTATTCTCAACTTCGGCCAGCAGATTTGCATAACCGGAAAACCGTTTGAATTCTTGCAGCGACTGTTCGCGGGAAAGATAACTGACCGAAGCGATCTGGGTGTTTTCAGCCAGTTGCTGGGCCAGATCGCGCCCCTGCGCATCGTCCCACTCCCGGGACAGATAAAGAGAAACATTCGCGCCGCCCTCCCAGCTTTGACTCAGACCTTGCGCAGCATAGAGTCCGACCAGCATGATGCCAGGTAACGCCAGAGCGATCGCGATCACGGCAACGGTCAGCAGCGTAGCCAGCGGGGTGCTCAGCAAGCCCCGTAAGCTTGTCAGCGCCACCTGCCGATGCAGCCCGCCGCTGGCGACCGGGCCGGAGGGTGACTGCTGCCGGGTGGCGGAGGGACGGGTGCGTATCTTGGCCATAGTGCTAAGTACGCCTTTCTTGCTGCATGCATCCCTGCTGTAAGGTCAGCAGGGGATGACGCAGGCGCGAGATCAGTGACAAGTCATGGCTGGCAACCAGCACCGTGACACCGACCTGATTAAACTGATGAAACAAGCCCATAATTTCCCCCGATAGTTGAGGGTCGAGGTTACCGGTCGGCTCATCGGCCAGTAGCAACTGTGGTTTGTTAACGATGGCACGGGCGATACCCACACGCTGCTGTTCGCCACTGGACAATAAACGCGGCGCCAGCTTCTCCTTGTCGAGCAGACCGACTTTATCCAGTGCAGCCCGGACACGGCGGGCGGCTGACTGCCAGTCGGTACCGGCGATCAGCAGCGGCAGTGCCACATTATCAAACACGGTGCGGTCAAACAGCAGCTGAGGATTCTGGAACACCATGCCGATCTTACGACGCAGGTAAGGCACCTGCTGGCGGGGGATGCGGTTCAGGTTCTGCTCGTCAACATATACCTGCCCTTCGCTGGCCCGCTCCATAGCCATAATCAGCTTCAGCAAGCTGCTCTTGCCGGCGCCGGAATGTCCGGTCAAAAACGCCATCTCACCGCTTTGCAACGCGAAGCTCACATTGCTGAGAGCATCGAATCCACCGGGGTAACGCAGGCTGACATTATCGAATCGAATCAACGCACTGGCGCTCAGTCATTATCAAACAGGGCGCGAACAAACTGATCGGCATCGAAGGGACGCAGATCATCTATCTGCTCGCCGACGCCAATGAAACGAATCGGCAACTGCTGTTGTTTGGCGATCGCAAAGATAATGCCGCCTTTGGTGGTGCCATCCAGCTTGGTCAGCGTGATACCGCTGACGCCCACGGCCTCGCCAAACAGTTTGGCCTGGCTCAGGGCGTTCTGCCCGGTACCGGCGTCCAGTACCAGCATGACTTCATGGGGGGCGCTGACATCCAGCTTGCGCATTACGCGCACCACTTTTTCCAGCTCGGCCATCAGGTTGGCTTTATTCTGCAGGCGTCCGGCGGTGTCGGCGATCACCACATCGACACCTTTTGCCTTGGCGGACTGAACCGCGTCAAAAATCACCGAAGCGCTGTCAGCACCGGTATGCTGGGCCACCACGGGCACCTGGTTGCGGTCGCCCCAAACCTGCAGCTGCTCGACTGCAGCCGCCCGAAACGTATCGCCCGCGGCCAGCATCACCGATTTACCCTCGGCCTGAAAACGCTTGGCCAGCTTACCGATGGTCGTGGTCTTGCCTACGCCGTTGACGCCCACCATCAGGATCACAAACGGCTTATTGCTGCTGTCTACCTGCAGCGGTGCACTGCTCTCGGCCAGCAACGCCCGCAGTTCGGCTTGCAGCGCGTCATTCAACGACTGCGCATCGGAAAGTTGCTTGCGCTTTAACTTATCGGTCAGACGACCAATGATGTAAGAGGTCGCTTCAACACCAATATCCGCGGTCAGCAACTGGGTTTCGATCTCTTCCAGCAGGTCATCATCGATGGTTTTCGCACCCAGTACCAACTGGGCAAGCCCTTCGCCAAGGTTAGCCTTGGTGCGACTCAGCCCCTGCTTAATGCGGGCGAAGACGCCGGCGGAGCTCAATTCAGGCAGCGGTTCGGCTGTTGCCACTTCCTGCGGGGCTGTCACCGCAGGCTGAACATCGGACGCAGGAGGCTCAACCAGCGGCGCCGGTGACTCCGTCGCTGTTTCAGGTGCCTGTTGTTCAGCGGTATCCGCAGCTAAGGGCTGTTCGACAGAAGCAGACTGCGTGTCGGGCTCAGTGCTAACAGCCAGTCCGGGTTCGATTTGCTTGGCATCTGGTTCACCGCTCACTTCCACCTTGGGCTTGACCGGAGCTGGCTTATCGCGGCGCTCGGCCTCTTCGTCCTCGCCCCCCATCAGCCAGACGACAGCAAAAACCACCAGAAACAGGACAACACCGCCTGCCACATAGGGGAACATCTCGGGCCCGCCCAGGGCCTGAATCAGATTATTCATCGGTCGCAAAATCCATTACTTTTTATATTGCCGCGCAAGACAGGCGGGAGTATCGCTGAACGCCGACAGCCATGCCGGCCGGAACAGCGCGTAATCTTAGCATAGCGGGCCCAACAAGGTATAAACTCCACCTCTTTTCCCTAAGGTTTTTCTGATGATCGGCGACAAACCCCTCTTTTCGCGCAAACAGCTCAGCGTCATCATCTGGATCTGCGCGATCGCCATCGTCCTGCTCTCGGCCAGCGGGCGTCGACAACCGCCCCCGGAGGCCGCGATCAGCCCGATTGCGGGGGGGCCCGTCTACTCGCTGCAAGGCGCAGAAGACGAATTTCGCCTGCACCTGAACTACGCCGCCGCCAACACGGACACGCTGCGCATG
>JBFGYY010000070.1:0-10103 GCA_041587095.1 Motiliproteus sp.
CAGATTCAGCGCCTGCTGCATGTAGCGCTGCATATGCGCACCACGTCCGCCAGCCATATCACGCATATCACCCATCATGCCACTTTGCGGCACCATTCCAGCGCCCATCCCGGCGCCGGGGCCCGCACCACCGCATCCAGGACCTGCCAACGCCAACGCGGCGCCACCCGCTAAGACCAATGCACCCACGGTTACCATCATTCGCTTTTTCATCACAATCTCCTCGGACTCATCTAGAGTCATCTGAAAGGCTTTATCGACATTGATAGTCTAATCACGGCTGTGCAAAGGGCTGTCAAGGGTGTGTAAAGATTCTGTAAAGGCCAACCTTATCCACAGCCGGCTGTGCCAAAATACACGCATACACCGGGCCGCCACCGTGCAATGGATAACGAGCACTTCGCAACCTTTAAAGGAGACATCACGTGCACCCAATTTTGCTGGTCGATGATGATGTGGAACTCTGCCAGCTGCTGAGTGAGTTTCTTGAACTTGAGGGCTTCGATGTCAGCGCCGTGCATGATGGTCTGGCTGCGCTCGAACTGCTGAACCGGCGACGGTTCAGCATCGTCATTCTGGATGTCATGATGCCGCGCCTGAACGGTTTCGATACCCTGCGCCGCCTGCGCGAGCAATACAATACCCCCGTATTGATGATGTCGGCACGCGGTGAAGAGGTGGACCGCATCGTCGGGCTGGAGATCGGCGCCGATGATTACCTGCCCAAGCCCTGCAGCCCTCGGGAGCTGATCGCCCGAATCCGCGCCATGATCCGCCGAATCGACATGGAGCATGCCGGTGCCGGCTCATCCCCCACCAGCAACGCAAACCCGCAACGCTTGCAGTTTCAGGATCTGACCCTGGATCTGAGTGCACTGAATGTACGCTGCAATGAACAGCCGCTGGACCTGACCCAAACCGAACTGCGCATTCTGCAATGCCTTATCGAGGCGTTTCCCGCCTTTGTGACCCGCGAGGAGCTGATGCGCAAGGTGCTGAATCGCTCGCTGGGCCCCTTCGATCGGAGCCTGGATATGCACCTGAGTAATCTACGGCGCAAACTTGGGCCCTATGCCAACGGCACACCACGGCTGAAAACGTTGCGCGGTTCCGGCTACCTGCTGCTGACCCCGGGAGAAACCAGCTGATGCGCAGCCTGTACTGGAAAATTTTCTGGGCACTGTGGCTGGTGATGGCGCTGGTGATCGGGGTTAACATCACCACAACCTGGTTACTTACCCGCCATTTCGAAGCCAGCGAGCAGAGCAGCGAACATATTTCCGGCTACGCCTTCGAGGCGATCGATATTTATCAGCGCGAGGGGCTGACCGGGTTTAAACGCTGGCAAGCCGCACGGTTGCGCGATGACGGGCTGCGTGTCTTGCTGATCGACAACCGCGGACAGTCGCTCACCGGTGAACGATTGCCGCCACGCCTGACCATGCGGCACCGTAATGAGATGCACGCTCCGGCATTCCGTCGTCACCGGCCGATTATCTGGCCTGTGCGTGACAACCAGGGCCGCGAGTACCGCTTTGTGATTCTCAACCCGCAGCAGTTATCGGATCGACTGGTTGCCCGCCCCCTGCTGGCCTGGCACCTCGGCATTTCGTTATCCCTACTGGCGTTGATATCCCTGCTGTTCAGCCATCGTCTGTTAAAACCGGTCCGCGCGCTGCAACAGGCCAGCCAGGAGCTGGCCAAAGGCAAATTATCGACCCGCGTCGGCCCGCTGCTGGGTAATCGTCGCGACGAGCTCGGTCAGCTGGGCCACGATTTTGACCATATGGCGCTGCGGCTGGAAAGTCTGGTTGAGGGCCAGCAACAGATGCTGCGTGACCTGTCTCACGAGCTGCGTACACCGCTGGCACGCCAGCGTATCGCGCTGGAGCTGGCGCGACGCCACAGCGACGATCAGGCCTCACTGGACCGGATCGAACGGGAAGCCGAGAAGATCGACGCGCTGATCGATGAAATCCTGCAGCTGGCACGTATGAATACCGAATCGCAAACCTTTGAACAGGAACAGGTCGATCTGTGCGCCCTGGTCAAAATACTGGTCGATGACGCCAATCTGGATCAACCGCGCGTCACACTCGACGCCCCCCCATATTTAAACTGCAGCCTAAACCCTACCCAGATAGCCCGGGCTGTGGAAAACATCATCAGCAACGCCCTGAAATACTCTCAGAAAGAGGTAGAGGTCAGCATCAGCAGCCATGATGCTCAGGCCAGCATAACGATTCAGGACCGGGGGCCCGGGATACCCGAAGATATGCTGGATAAAGTCTTCGAGCCCTTTGTCCGTACCGATGCGGCACGCAGTCGTGAACAGGGCGGTTGGGGACTGGGGATGGCCATCGCGGCCAAAGCCATACAGCTGCACGCTGGAAGTCTGGAGGCAACGAATCGCGACGGGGGCGGGCTGTGTGTCACACTGACATTGCCGGTTTCGGCGTAATGCCAAAGGCTAAGCGGAGAGGTCCCGCCTAGCCTGCAAGGTTGCGCGCTTTAGTTCAGGAACAGCTGGTAAGCCTTATTCGCGGTCTCTTCGCTGAAGTGGTAGCCCACCTCTTCGAGGAAGCGTACCATCTGTTCACGCTCCGCTTCAGGGACCTGCATACCCACCAGCACCCGGCCGTAGGCCGCACCATGGTTGCGATAATGGAACATGGAGATGTTCCAGCGCCCGCCGATCTTATTCAGGAATTTCATCAACGCACCCGGCCGCTCGGGAAATTCGAACCGATACACCACTTCGTTATCCAGCTGAGCCGGCGCATGCCCGCCCACCATATAACGCACATGCAGCTTCGCCGTCTCGTTATCAGAAAAATCTTCAACTTCAAAGATCTGTTGTTTCAGCTCGGCCAACAGCTCGCGACGGTCATCCCCCCCGGCTTTGATCTGCACACCGGCAAAGACCATCGCCTGCTCCGAATCGCTGTAGCGATAATTAAATTCGGTGATCATCCGGTTGCCCAGCACCTTACAAAACTGCTTAAAGCTGCCGGGACGCTCCGGTAAGCGGGCCGCGATGATCGCCTCGCGCTGTTCGCCCAATTCGGCACGCTCGGACACATGGCGTAAACGGTCGAAATTGACGTTGGCACCACTGTCGATAGCGATCAGGGTTTTATCCTTGATCTCATGCTGCGCACAGTACTTTTTCAACCCCGCCAACGCCAGCGCCCCGGCCGGCTCGGTGATGGAGCGGGTATCGTCGAAGATATCCTTGATCGAAGCGCAGATCTCGTCGGTATTGACCGTGATCACCTCGTCCACGTAATTACGGCAGATATCGAAGGTGTTTTTACCGATCTGTGCCACGGCAACCCCGTCGGCAAAAATCCCCACCTGCGATAAGACGACACGCTCATTGGCTTCAAGCGCGGCTTTCAGACAGGCGGAGTCTTCGGACTCAACGCCGATCACCTTGATCTCGGGACGCAGGTATTTGATATACACCGAAATCCCGGCGATCAGTCCGCCGCCGCCGACCGGAACAAACACCGCATGAATCGGGCCGCTCTCCTGGCGGAGTAATTCCATGCCGATCGTACCCTGCCCGGCGATTACATCCACGTCATCGAACGGGTGCACATACACCATGCCTTTCTCTTCAACCAGCGCCTGGGCAAACCTGGATGCTTCGTCAAACGTATCGCCGTGCAGAACCACTTTCGCCCCGCGGGCGCGTACGGAATTGACCTTAATATCCGGGGTAGTCTTAGGCATGACAATCGTCGCCTTGACGCCGAGCTTGGCGGCCGACATCGCCAGCCCCTGGGCATGGTTACCGGCAGAGGCGGCCACGACGCCGCAGGCCCGTTCTTCAGACGACAACTGCACCATCTTGTTATAGGCGCCGCGCAACTTGAACGAAAAAACCGGCTGCAGATCTTCCCGCTTCAGCAGTACACGATTGCCGAGCCGCTGACTAATCGCCGGCGCCGGATCCAAAGGGGTTTCGCGGGCGACGTCGTAAACGCGGGCTTGCAATATTTTCTTGATGTACTGATGAGGCATAGAGAATCCGGAACCTGGCTGACGATCTTAAATGGCAAAGTATGCGTAAGCGAAAACCGACTATATTAATCAGTTAGGTCCTCGGCCGTCTACAAGGGGGGGCAAACTGAACGTATAATACGCCTTAAGTTCAACCCAGCGATGACCGTTAACCGATTACAGGTATCAAGTACCCATGACCCAGGATGAGATGAAACAAGCCGTTGCCAAAGCGGCCATTGAACAAATTCGCGGCAAGCTGGCCAGCGACGCCATAATTGGCGTCGGCACGGGGTCTACCGCCAATTTCTTCATCGATGAGCTGGCAACGGTTAAACACCTGTTTGACGGTGCCGTCGCCAGCTCCGAAGAGACCGCGACACGTCTCAAAGCCCACGGCATCACCGTCTATGATCTCAATTCGGTGGCCTCGATCGATGTTTACATTGACGGTGCCGATGAGTTCAATCAACGGCTTGAGCTCATCAAAGGCGGTGGCGCGGCGCTGACCCGTGAAAAAATCGTTGCCGCCGTTGCCCAGCAGTTTATCTGCATCGTCGATGCCTCCAAACGCGTAGACCTGCTCGGCGAATTCCCGCTGCCCATAGAAGTCATTCCGATGGCACGCAGCTATGTCGCGCGCCAGATCTGTCGCCTCGACGCTCAGCCGGTTTACCGCGAGGGCGTCGTCACCGACAACGGCAACCATATCCTGGATGTACACGACCTGGAGATCACCGATGCCGTCGCACTGGAAGCGCAGCTGAACAACATCGTCGGCGTCGTGACCAACGGCCTGTTCGCGGCTCGCCCCGCCGATATACTGCTGATGGCAACCCCGGACGGCGTCGAGGTTCTCACAGCGAACTGATCTGCCCGCATGTCAGGTGCCGATACGCGGCACCTGCTCCCCACCTGTCCCCCCCACTTGTCCAGCCTCCACTTGTCCCGCCCCCAGCCGTCGCGGAAACCTTGCCTTCGTTAGCCTCCCGCCCGCGTTAGCCCCGCGCCTATCGATACCGCCTGAGGCAACCCGCAACGGACGTGATGCCGGTTGAACATGGCCTACCGGCGCACAAGCCGCTATGCTTTATGGTTCTGTTTATAACCTGCGGAGTGTTGCCCTATGATAAGGAAGCTGACGGCAAGTCTGTTGATTTTACTGGCGCTTATTGTCGTTACCCTGACCCTGATCGCGCCCTTCGTGGCCAGGATCCAGCTTGAGTCCTGGATGAAAGATCAGGGCGCACTCCAGGCCAGGGTTCAATCGATCAGCCTGAACCCGTTTACCGGCAAGCTCTCACTGGCGGGCCTGTTCGCCAGCGGCCCCAACGGCCCGGACCTGCAACTGGGTCTGGTCAGGGTCGACCTGAACTACGCGCAGTTATTGCAGAAAAAACTCCTGATTAACCAGCTGTATCTCCACGACCTGAGCCTGCCGGTCAATCTGCAGGACAAGCAGCTGCATATCGGCCCCCTGCAGATTCCTGCCGGCACAGAAGAGGAAGCAGATACAGACGTTCAGGATCCGGCACCACCTTCTGACTGGCGCGTCGGGCTCGATACCCTGCGGCTCAGCGCCATCGACATCAACGCACGCCTGGATCAGCAACAGTACCGTCTGGAAGTTAGTCAGGCCCACTTGCTGGCCCTGCAACAATGGAATCCCGAACAACTCAGCCAGATCATTATTCAGGGCCGCATTAACCAGCACCCCTTCTCATTCAGCAGCCAGGCGAAACCACTCGCCGACACCCCGCTTGCCACCAGCCGCTTAACCCTGGATAACCTGCAACTGGAGCCGCTGCTAAGTCCCTTTGTGCCGGGCCTTGCGGGCGCGTTGAGCGCCGACCTGCAGCTGCAATTCGAGCAGCAGGGTGAACAGATGACATTAAGCCAAACCGGCTCTTTGTCCTTAACTGACCTGGCTATGAGCCAGGAATCGTTAAATCTGGGCCTGAAGACAATCAGCTGGCAGGGCAGCAACCGCGTCGCGCTGACCAAGCTTGCGCTGTCCGAGCTTCACAACACAGGCACACTCAGCCTCAAAGGCCTGGATCTCCGCCAGGCGACTCTGCAGTTGCAATCCGATGCGATCACCTGGCAGGGAGATATGGATGTTCGCCAGCCCGCCGACCATTCTGACGCGGCGCTGGACCTGCTGCAGAAGGGGGTGTTATCCCTGGATAACCTTGCGCTGCAAGACACCGACCTGCAGAGCGCCATCGCCACCCTTCGCTGGCAGGGCCAGAACAGCGTAAACCTGCGAGCCGGCAAGCCACAGAAGATCAGCAACAGCGGCATGCTCGACATGACCACCCTGACCACCCGGCTGCCCGAACTCGCTCTGACCAACCGGTCGCTGGTGTGGCGCGGCGATATCAATCTGGCTGACCTGAACGCCTTGTCTGTTAAGGGTGAACTCAATAACAGGGACGCCGATGTGCGCCTGCCCAACCTGCATGCCACGCAGGCACAGGTTAACTGGACGGGCCAGCTCAGTAGCCAGCTAAGCCCCTTCAACCTGGAAGCGTTGCAAGCGAAGCTTGCCACTCAAGGCACTCAACTCGCGGATAAAAAGGGCAAAGGCCTGCTGGTTCTCAAGTCACTGGCCGGTGCGGATATCCGCCTGTTACCGCAACAGCGCTATCAGGTTAACGACCTGTCTCTGGACGGGTTGAGCATTAATGGCGACACGTCGCCGTTGCTGACACTCTCCCGCGCCCATCTGGATACCCTGACCGCGGGGCCGGACGCTATTAGCGCTGGCACGCTGGCCATTTCGGCGCTGGATGCCGCAGTTGTACTGGATGCTCAGCGCCAACCCGCCGCCTGGCAAGCCTGGGTAGAGCGCCTGTCCCCCGCCGAGACCAAGCCACCTGCCAAGGAGAACGCGCCCACTCCGGAGGAGCCCGGCCCTCCCATGCACATCAGGCTGGGCGAACTGGTCATGGCCAAACCCTCGACGCTCCGCTTCAGGGATGAGGCCGCCAAACCAGTCAGGGACCACAGTATCCTCATCAGTACGCTGACACTTAAGCAGGTCGATAGTCACAGCCAGACACCTTCACCTTTCAGTCTGGAGGCCGCCATCAACAAGGATGCCCAGCTGGCGCTTAACGGCGATTATGCCCTGTTTGCCGACAAACCCTCGGGGCAGTGGCAGGCAACGCTGACGCACCTGGAGCTGCCGCCTTTTAGCGGCTATGTGGAAACGGCAACCGGTTACCAGCTGGCCTCCGGGCAATTTAACCTGGCATCCAACGGTACCCTGACTACCGGCAAGCTGAAGAGCGAAAGCAAGGCGACCTTCAACAAGCTGCGCGTAGAAACCGTGGATGCCGAATCAGCAGCATCGTCTGACCAGAAAATCGGCATCCCGCTGACGACCGCCGTATCGATTCTGACCGACGATGACGATAATGTCATACTCACGATTCCGGTACAGGGCGACCTCGGCGACCCCGAATTTGGCTATCAGAGTGTGGTCAATGTACTGATGGGCAAAGTGATCAAGGAGAGCGCCATGGGCTATCTGGCGGTGTCGTTACAACCTTATGGCGCGCTGTTGGCGCTGGGGCGGATGGCGATTAAAGCCGGCAAAACCGCCGGGGTCAACCTGCAACCGGTGGCCTTCACACCGGGCCGCCATGAGCTGGATGATCAAGCCAGGAACTACCTGGATACCTTAAGCAAACTGCTGAGCGAACGTAAGGGTATCCGGCTCACCCTGTGCGGCAAGAGCACTAGCGCAGATCGCCTGCTACTCGCCCCGGCACCCGCCGAAGCCGCGCAGCCCGCCAAAGCCGCCAGCAAAGATGCCGCGAACGGCGACAGCAGTAAAACGCCTCCGGCCCGGCCTGTGCTCACCGAGCAGGAACTGGAAGAGCAACTGCTGGCGCTGGCCCAACAACGCGGAGATCAGGTCAAGCAGTACCTGCAGCAAAGCGGTAACATTAAGCAAGACAGGCTGTTTAGCTGCCCGCCTCGCATTATCAAGGCGGACGACCAGATACCCAGCGTGGTACTGGGTTTTTAAAGCCGGCATCGAACAAGCCATTCATGCCCAGACAAGCTGCCGGCGCAGAATTACGCCGACAGCTTTTCGACGGTCACTCTCGGCCCTACGGGAGCGGGGGAGCCTGCGCAAAGGAGGTGAATTGTGCAGCAACGGCCCGTTTCGACACGGGAACCCAATAAAGCGCCCCCGCCGACAGCGCCGGTGCTAAAACCTGACCGGCAGAGAAACTTCGATACGTGTGCCTTTACCCGGTTCGGAGTTCAACTCAAACGTACCTTCCAGGGCAAGCACCCGCTCACGCATACCGATCAGGCCAAAGCCTTTGCCCCGGGAGCGATCCTCACTGGAAAAGCCCGCGCCATCATCGGCGATGGTTATTAACAGGCGCGATTCGGCGTCGTTACTGCTTTCCCCATCCGTGTCGGGTTCTGCATCGGTACGGGTCACCGTCAGCCACAGATTCTTCGCATCGGCGTGCTTGACACAATTATTCAGCGCCTCCTGCACCAACCGGTAACAGCTGATGTTGAGCTCTTCGGGCATTTCATTCAAAGCGCCACTCAAAGACAGGTGCAGTTTTACACCGCTATTATCCAGATGCGTATTGGCAATGCATTCGCGCAGCGCATCACTCAGACCCAGATCATCTAACGCGGAGGGGCGCAATGCGCGCATCATGCCGTATGTAACCCCGTAGATACGCTGCGCAATATTGTCGATCGACAGCGCGGCCTGATAATAGATCGACTTGGGGGCATCCGCCAGATGCTGCTTGAGCAGGTGCGAATCGGTTCTGATTGCCGTCAACGCCTGCCCCATTTCATCGTGCAGCTCCCGGGCAAGGTTACGCCGCTCCTCCTCCTGAATACTCAGGATTTTCTGGGTCAGGCTGCGATTCTCTTTCACATGCTTGCGCAGTTCCGAATTGGTTTGAACCAGCTCCCAGGTACGCTCCTGCACGCGCTCCTCCAGCAGGTCTCTTTCGGTCCGTAGCTTTTCGTTTAACTGCTGTTGCTTGCCTTCGGCACGCTGCTGTCGAATGTAGTTCTGCAGTGTAAACAGGTACGCCACCAAGGAGAAAACCAATACAATCAGAACGATTGGCCAGTTAACCTCACCCCAGCTCAGCTGCTTCTGAACCAGAATATCCCAGGACTGACCGAAGCGGTGAATGCTGCGTCGCTCGATGATGACCGGCAGCACGCCACTAATCGACGCAAGCCCCTTCTGTCCCCCACGGCTGGCCAGTTCCTTACCGGCCGGATCAAACAAGGTCACGTTCAGGCCGTTCTGAATATGCGGCAATGGCGGTAGCAGCTCTTCAACGGGGATGACGAGTGAAACCAGGTATTGCGCATCCTCCTGCCCCTCAACCGGGACATTCAGGGCGTGAAACAGGCGATATCCGATCCGCCCTTGCGGAAGCCGGTAGGGTACGGAAGCAAAGACATCAAGATAATAACCCGCCTGATTGATTGCGACCCGGTTTTCCAGCCGCGAATAGCTATCCCCGCCCATCTGTTGCCCACCCGTTGCATCCATGGGCTCGACCAAAATAAGCGGGTAGTAAAAAGGCTGCTGTAATCGCGCCGGCGTTTCAAAATTGCTTTCATCATAAGTGCGTATATGAAAGCTGCGCTGAGTAACATCCTGCATATGCCGCTCAAAGCCCGGCACCTGCTGACTCGCAACGCGCTGATACATTTCAAAACGAAGAATATGCGGGTAATGATCCAGCATTTCGCGGGCGTAACGCTGTATCGCGGGGAAATCACCAGGATCGTTGGCCACAAGCAGCACAAAGTTATGCAGTAACACCTCGTTGACCAATGCGCGCTCATAGGCGTATTCGTAAATAACACTGGATTCGAGTTGCAGCGATTCGCGGTGACGACTGATATCAAGCAACAGCAAAAGTAACAGAAAAAAGACGGTGACTGCTGCCCATGCAAAGGATAACGCTAGCAGTTTTTTCTTAATCATCCTGACTCAGTCATAAATTGATTACGCACGGGAAGTTGCAAGAAGTTTAAGTGGCCGGCCATGCGGGTGCAAGGCCGATCCTGATGATCGG
>JBFGYY010000071.1:0-10085 GCA_041587095.1 Motiliproteus sp.
GCTTCTGCCCCCTCCAGCACTGCCTTTTTGCCTCAGAGTCGGTAAAATAGCCTTTTTTTGCAAGCAGATGGGCCGGCGGCCCGGCGAGGAGAGGCATGTCCGTCAGTAACCAGGACCCATTTCAAAGCATCCGACCTTACAATGATGATGAGGTTGCTCAGGTCGTATCCAACCTGATTACAACCCCGGAACTGATCGATGCCTTAGCGCAGTTCCGCTTCCCCCGGTTGAGCAAGCTGCTACCCGGCCCGGTGCGCTGGATGGTCAAGCGCGTGTTGAGCGCGCAGCTCGGCAAAATAGACAGCGTCGAAAAAATGCAGCAGCTGGTTGCCAGCTATATGCAAAAGATGATCGATCGCTCAACCCAGTCCGTTACATACTCAGGCCTCGATGAGCTCGACCCCGACGGCGCATATCTGTTTATTTCCAACCACCGTGATATCGCCATGGACCCCGCATTCGTCAACTGGGGCCTGTACCAGCGCAATATGAAGACCTTGCGCATCGCCATTGGCGACAACCTGCTGCGCAAACCCTATGTCTCAGACCTGATGCGCCTGAACAAGAGCTTTATCGTCAAGCGCTCCGCGAAAGGGATCCGGGAAAAAATGGCCGCGCTGACCCAGCTTTCCGGCTATATCAGCCACTCGCTGGATACCGGCAACGCAATCTGGATCGCCCAGCGCGAAGGCCGTGCCAAAGACGGCAACGACAAGACCGATCCGGCGATCATCAAGATGCTGTTTATGGGCCGCAAAAAGCAGGGCATGGCGTTTCCTGAAGCGATTAAATCCCTGAAGATCGTCCCGGTTGCCATCTCCTACGAATACGACCCCTGCGACCGCCACAAAGCCAGAGAACTGTACGAACGCGCCAGCACGGGTGAATACCACAAGAGCGAGTACGAAGATATCGACAGCATCGTCTACGGCATAACCGGTGACAAAGGCGACGTACATGTCGCGTTTGGCCAACCGATCGATGCCGAACTCGACACCCCGGAACAGGTCGCCGAAGCCATCGACAAACAGATACTCAGCAACTACCACCTGCATTCGTCCAATTTGCTGGCGGCGAAAACAGGCAACGTCGCGCCGGACAAGCAACAGGCGTTCGAAGCACGGCTGCAGTCGATACCCGAAGCGCACCGTGAGCAATTTTTGCAGATGTACGCCTACCCCGTGACCAACAAACCGCAGCAGGCTTAGGAACAAGTTCTTATGAGCGATGTAAAATCAGCGGACAGCACCGATAAGCAGCTTACCCATCTCGACAGCCAGGGTCAGGCGCATATGGTGGATGTTTCCGCCAAAGGCGAGACCGTGCGCGAAGCGCGTGCACAAGCCGTGATACGCATGCTACCCGAGACGCTGGCGATGATCGTCGAAGGCCGCCACGCCAAGGGCGATGTGTTTGCCGTAGCCCGCATCGCAGGTATTCAGGCAGCCAAACGCTGCTCGGATATCATCCCGCTGTGCCATCCGCTCATGCTGACCTCGGTCAAGGTGGCACTAACCCCCGACACCGAACGCTCACTGGTGCGCATCGAAACCCTGTGCAAACTGACCGGCCGTACCGGTGTCGAGATGGAAGCACTGACGGCTGCATCGGCCGCCGCCCTGACCCTTTACGACATGTGCAAAGCCGTCGACAAGGGCATGATTATCGACGGCCTGAGCTTGCTGGAAAAGAAAGGCGGCAAAAGCGGTCACTGGCAGGCACCTGCAACCGGCAAAACAGGAGAGGAACAATGATCCGCGTGGTTTTTTTTGCCAGCATTCGCGAACAGCTGGGCTGCGACAGTATCGATATTGAGCAAGGCAACGCCGACACCGTCGGCGCCCTGCAAAGCCAACTCGCCGAACGCGGTGAGCAGTGGCGTAGTGCGCTGAGTTCAGGCCCCCTTCTCACGGCGGTGAATCAGGAGATGTGTTCACTGGAAGCCCGTATCAGCGATGGCGATGAAGTCGCCTTTTTTCCGCCGGTTACCGGCGGGTAATCCTGAAGGAGAGCCCATGCTTCAGATTCGCGCCAGCATCTATTACACCATTACGATGCTACTGACCGTCGTACACTCGTTACTCTGCCTTCTTTTCGCCTCCTGGCTACCTTTTCGGCTGCGCTATCGCTTCGTCACGGCGCTGAACCGAATCATCATCCTAATTGGCCGCTGGGTTTGCGGCGTTCGTTACGAGGTCGAAGGACAGGACAACCTGCCCAAAGACCGCCCGTTCGTCATCCTCGCCAACCACCAGAGCGAATGGGAGACCTTCTACCTGCAGCTGCTGGTGGGCCCGATGTGCACTGTCCTGAAAAAAGAGCTGCTGCGCATTCCGTTCTTTGGCTGGGGGCTGGCGATGCTCAAACCCATCGCCATCAACCGGGCAGCCCGCACCAATGCGATGAAGCAGATTCTGCAACAGGGCAAGGCGCGCCTGAAAGAAGACATTCCCGTGCTGATTTTCCCGCAGGGCACGCGAATCCCCGCCGGGGAAACCGGTCGTTTCAACAAAGGCGGTGCGATGCTGGCTTGCAGCGCCAAAGTTCCCGTCGTCACTCTGGCGCATAATGCCGGCCGTCACTGGCCCTCGAAAAGTTTTGTCAAATACCCCGGTACGATCCGCGTACGCATTGGGCCGGTTATTGAAACCGAGGGCAGCAGTGTCGATGAAGTCCACCAGCAGAGCAGCCAGTGGATCCTGCAACAGATGGCAGAGATCGATCACTGATCGCTTTCCTGACGCGGCGCGCGAACCGCTACGCCGCCTTGGCCTATGCGCGCCGGACCTCCCCTTTCTTAGATCACCGATGTGAAGACGCAACAACCTGCTAGGCTTAGAGCGATAAAGAATCTCTGACCACCCGGACCGGGCTGGTATAGGACCGATTCCATGCAGGACACTAATTCTTCGCCGGCCAACGCTCGGCACAACCACGAGGCAAGCGATCAGAGCCTTATTGCTGACCGGCAGAGCTTGCAGGATATTTGCGCCACGATCGCCGCACAAGTCGAGTGCGGTATCTCGATTATGGGCCAGGGCGGCGTCGTACTGGCATCGTCCATCGAGAACAGAATCGGAAAAACCCACGCCGGCGCTCGCCGGATCATGGCCGGCGAAATAGACCGACTGGAAGTGGATGAGATCGCAGCAGACCAATCGGATGTCATGCTTGAAGGCTATAACCTGCCCATCGAGCTGGACGGACAGCGGGTCGCAAGCATCGGCGTGGCCGCACCGGTTAAAGAAGCCCGTAACTACGCGGCCATCGTACAGACCTGCGTGGCGGCGATGCTGCGCGAACGCCGCAACAACCAGCGGGCCCTGCAAGACCAGGACGTGCGCTTGCAAAGCATTATCGAATCCAGCTCCGACTGGGTATGGGTGACTGACGAGAATCTTCGCTTCTGCTTTTTGTCCGACCGCTTTTATCAACTCTTCAAACTAACGCCCGAGCAGATCATCGGCAAGACCCGCGAAGAGTTTATCGGCCCCGAGGCGATGGCGCTGGACGCAGCCAAATGGCAATCCCACCGCGACGATATTGCCGCCCGACGTCGCATCAAAGAGTTTGCCTATAACGTAGTTGTACCCGGCGGTAAAACCCTCTGTATCAAGATCAACGGATCGGCCTATTACCGCAGTGACGGCTCGTTCGCCGGCTACCATGGAACCGGAACAGATAACACCGAGCTCCGGCAAGCACAGGAGCAACTGCTGCAAAATGAGAAAATGGCGGTACTACTGGGACTGGTATCCGGCATCGCCCATGAGATTAATACCCCCATCGGCAACACAGTGACAGCCTCTTCCCAGCTGCTGGATGAGACCGTCCAGATCCGCGACCTGCTGGATCGAAACGTGCTGAGCCGCCGGCAGCTGAATGATTATCTCGACGACAACCAACAGCTGAGCACTCTGGTACTTGAAAACGCCCAGCGCGCCGCTCAGCTGGTCAGCAGCTTTAAGCAGGTAGCGATCGATCAAAGCGAAGAAGCCAACACCATTCGTTCCTTCGATCTGCAACAAGCGCTCACCTCCATACAGTCCCAGCTGAAACCGCAAGTTCAGTCACGAGGGCATCAACTGCACCTGGAATGCCCCACGCAGCCCTTGCTGATGCGCTCCCGGCCAGGCGCGCTTTACCAGGTCATTTCACACCTGGTCAGCAACAGCCTCAGTCACGGCTTCAACGCCATTGCGCACGGCTCGATGAGCCTGAAAGCCTCGGTTCACAACGATCAGGTTATCGTCATTTATGAAGATAACGGAATCGGTATGGCGGGGCAGGAGATAAGGCGGATCTTTGAACCCTTTTTCACCACGGCGCGCTTCGCGGGCAAAAGTGGCCTGGGCATGTATCTGGTATACAACCTGGTAACCCATAGCCTGCACGGCAAGATTCACGGGGAAAACCGCCCGGGTGGCGGCATCCGCTTTCAGCTTGAGCTTCCACGCGAGCTAAAGCCGGAGCAATAAGCAGGGACAAAAATACCGGTCAAATAACGGCTGCATAAAAAAACGGTGGTCTGACCATCGACGCTTTGCGCCGACAGTCAGACCACCGTCTCTTTTACACTTCGACCAACGCCTGCAGGCTAAGCTAATTAACCCGTACAGATACCGCGTTGCCCCGTGCGAACATCAGCCGGGAACACCCGGCTCAATAAAACGTCTTACTTCAAACCTTCCAGGTAAGCAGAGACCGCTTTGATATCGGCATCGCTCATACGCACAGCAACACCGCGCATCATGGAGTTAGGATCGTTAGCCCGGACACCGTCGCGGAACGCCTTCAGCTGCGACTCAACATACGCGGCATACTGGCCTTTCAGGGCCGGGAAGTTAGCCAGGGCGTTACCTTCGCCGCTGTTGCCATGACAAGCGCTACAGGCTGCAACACCCTTGGCTGCCAGACCGTCGCTATAGATAGCAGCACCTTTCGCAGCCAGGTCAGCATCAACGGTACCGGTGCTGATGGGCATGGGGCCGAAGAACGCGCCCAGATCCTGCTGGTCCTGCTCGCTCAATCCGGCGGCAAAACCGACCATCATCGGACTAGGACGTGCGCCGCTTTTGATATCGGCCAACTGCTTGGCGATATAACCCGGATGCTGACCAGCCAGCTTAGGGAAAGAAGGGGCTGTTGCGTTACCGTCGGCACCGTGGCAGCCAAAACATACCGCTGCTTTAGTCTGGCCCGCAGCCGCATCACCCTGCGCCATTGCCGCACCAGAAATTCCGAAGGAAACCAAGAGGCTAATCAGTAATTTATTCATTGACTCATTCCAGTCCATTTAAGTTAAAAAACCACCTACCCGGTTGCTGAGCTCGCCAGCGTTCCGTGTTACCAGGGTTCCCGCGGGCCGAAACAAGCGCTTTTATTCACAGGCCTTTTCGCTATCACCCTACCACCGGGACAAAATTTTCGGCATTATATACCAAAACGCCTCCGAACGGGAATCAAACCATCCCGCACCGCACCAAAACACTCCAGAAATAGACCCATGGCCAACACCAAGATCCAATACAACAGCGCTACGTACCTGATCAGCGCCAATAAGTTCAGCCAGTGCCCATCCGACGAAGGCGCCGAAGTCGCGTTTGCCGGTCGCTCCAACGCCGGTAAATCAAGCTGTATTAACGCCATGACCGGCAACTCCAAGCTTGCGCGCACCTCAAAAACACCGGGACGCACCCAACTGATCAACTTTTTTGATCTGAACACCGAAAACACCCGCCTGGTGGATCTGCCCGGCTATGGCTATGCCAAAGTCCCGATCGCCATGAAGCAACACTGGCAAAAGCATCTGGACCAGTACCTTCAGGAGCGTCAGTGCCTGCGCGGCGTGGTATTGCTGATTGATATCCGCCACCCCATGAAAGAGTTTGACGAGATGATGGTGACGTGGAGTGCAAAGGCACAAATGCCCCTGCATATCGTGCTGACCAAATCTGACAAGCTCAAGCGCGGCCCGGCACAGAATACTCTGTTGCAACTGAGGAAAAGACTGACGCCGATCCTGGGTGATCTGCTGTCGATCCAAACCTTTTCGGCGCTCAACAAAGACGGCGTTGAGCCGTTGCGTGCTCGTCTGGATGACTGGCTGGCGCAGGAGGAAGAGAACGGAGAAGAAGCGGGACGCTAGTACAACCGCCCATCAGAAACGCGTTACGCGCCTGATGGGCAAAGTTTTCAAAACAGCAACGATTAAGCCATCGATGTCTTCGGTGGTTCAACCCCTAAACGACTCGCCTCAATAACCGCCTGAGTACGGCTGTGAACCCCGAGCTTACGCAAAATTGCGGTTACGTGCGCCTTGATGGTGGCTTCGCTAACGCTCAGCTCATAGGCGATCTGCTTGTTCAGCAGGCCTTCGGTCAGCATCATCAGCACGCGGAACTGCTGCGGGGTCAGGGATGATAGCTTGGCTGCAAATTCAGAGTCGGCATCGGGCTCGTCATCGGCCGGATCGCCAATATCTTCGGGCAACCAGACTTCGCCTTCCAACACCGCTGTAATCGCATCAGCGATGCCATCGAGTGACGACGACTTGGGGATAAAGCCGGAAGCGCCGTATTCGATGGCACGTCGCATCACGCGCGGCTCTTCACTACCGGAAACCACTACCACAGGGATTCCCGGATTGCGCCCGCGCAGATACACCAGCCCGGTAAAGCCATTCGTGCCCGGCATATGCAGATCCAGCAGTACCAGATCAGCATCGGCATGTTGCTCAACTGTTTCCTGCAGCGCGGTCAGAGAATCTGCTTCAATCACTTCAACATCGCCAAGCGCCTGCGCTACGGCTTGCCTGAGCGCAGCGCGAAACAGCGGGTGATCATCGGCAATTACGATTTTCTGGGCCAGTTGCATCCGTTTACTCCTTTGTCCTTCAGAGGGATCGATCGCCTTACAGAAGGCATCAATATCCATACAGTACAGAAAACGTCGCGAGGGGATAGGTTATCGCCCTGGTGGACGTTCTGACCTGTCTAGAGTGCGGCACCGACGTGCCAAAAAAAACTCCCCATAGTTTAATGAACTACGGGGAGTTTTCAAAGAAGTTACGCATTAAGGAGGATTAATTATCCCTAATACGCCACCTTAGGCGTCAGCCCGCGTTATCAGGACTTGCGGTTTGCGCGATTTTCGATCAGATCGTCAACAACCGAAGGATCCGCCAGCGTGGAAGTATCGCCCAGGCTACCGAAATCGTCTTCGGCCACCTTACGCAGAATTCGACGCATGATCTTACCGGAGCGAGTCTTAGGCAGACCCGGTGCAAACTGGATAAGGTCAGGTGTAGCGATCGGTCCGATCTCCTGACGAACCCACTTACGCAGCTCCTGCAGCAACTCGTCAGAAGGCTCTTCACCGGACTGCAGCGTCACGTAAACGTAGATACCCTGACCCTTCAGGTCGTGCGGGTAGCCAACCACAGCCGCTTCAGCGACTTTCGGGTGAGCAACCAGCGCCGACTCGACTTCGGCAGTACCCATACGGTGACCGGATACGTTGATTACGTCATCAACACGACCGGTGATCCAGTAATAGCCGTCTTCGTCACGGCGCGCACCATCACCGGTGGTGTAATAACCCTTATAGGTTGTGAAGTAGGTCTGAACAAAGCGCTCGTGATCACCCCAGATAGAGCGTCCCTGACCCGGCCAGCTGTCGGTGATAACCAGGTTACCGTCTGTCGCGCCTTCGAGGATATTGCCTTCAGCATCGACCAGCGCTGGCTGAACACCAAAGAAAGGCCGTGTTGCAGAGCCCGGCTTAGACGCGGTCGCACCGGGAAGAGGCATAATCATCATGCCGCCGGTTTCTGTCTGCCACCAGGTATCAACGATTGGGCACTTGCTGTTGCCCATCACACGGTAATACCACTCCCAGGCTTCAGGGTTGATCGGCTCACCCACAGAACCCAGAATCCGCAGTGAAGACAGATCAGAATCACCCAATACATCTTCACCCTGCTGCATCAGTGCACGGATGGCGGTTGGCGCGGTATAAAACTGGTTAACCTTGTGCGTCTCGATCACACGACCGAAACGCGACATATCCGGATAGCTCGGCACGCCTTCAAACATCAGCGTGGTCGCACCGTTGGCCAGCGGGCCGTAAACGATGTAGCTGTGACCTGTTACCCAACCTACGTCAGCAGTACACCAGTAGATATCGCCATCTTTGTAATCGAAAGCGTACTGGTGCGTCATGGAGGCATACACCATGTAACCGCCGGTGGTGTGTTTCAGACCTTTGGGCTGACCGGTAGAGCCGGAGGTGTAGAGGATGAACAGCGGATCTTCAGCATTCATCTCTTCCGGCGGGCAATCGGCAGACGCATTCGCGACGATTTCATCATAGGCAATATCGCGGCCTTCGAACCAGGCAACATTGCCACCGGTACGCTTAACCACAACAACCGTTGTGCAGCACGCGGTACCGGGCTGCTCCAGCGCCTTATCAACATTGGCCTTCAACGGCACGGCCTTGCCGCCTCGCAGGCTTTCGTCAGACGTGATGACGACGCTGGACTTGGCACCTTCAATACGTGCGGCCAGGGCGTCAGGGGAGAAACCACCGAAGACAATAGAGTGAACCGCGCCGATACGGGCACAGGCCAGCATCGCCACAGCGGCTTCAGGGATCATCGGCATGTAAAGAGTAACCACGTCACCCTTTTTAACGCCTTGTGCTTTCAGTGCATTACCCAGCTTACAGACGCGCTCGTGCAGGTCACGGTAGGTGATGTTGGCATCATCTTCAGGGCTGTCGCCTTCCCAGATAATGGCAACCTGGTCGCCACGGGTTTCAAGATGACGATCCAGACAGCTGACAGAGGCGTTCAGCGTGCCGTCTTCGTACCAACGGATATCCACGTTGTGCGGATCGAACGAGGTGTTTTTCACGCGGGTGTAAGGCTTGATCCAGTCAATGCGCTTACCCTGCTCACCCCAGAAACCTTCCGGATCTTTCACGGACTGCTCGTACATTGCCAGATACTTGTCGTTATCGGCCCATGCCGTCTGCGCAATCTCTGGTTGTACAGGGTAAATTTTTTCTGAACTCATGATGATGCCCTTTTTTGTTGTCCCTTTCAGGGTGGAACTAGCTTGATATGTCGTTGCGACTGCCTGTTGTTATTGACGCCGGTTACAGCATGAAATACCGGCCTCTTTATGTCAGCGGGTATAGAAAATCCGCCTCGTTATGTTGGCAAGGTTGTAGATTTATACAGAACAGCCCAACTGTGCCAAAATTAGACATTGGTAGACACGGCTTAGGCCACAAGTCGCAGACGCATAGCTACACGCCCCGTGATACGGGGTATACTGACCGTTTCAGGCCCAGCGTGCGGAACCACCATGACCCTACCAATGTTTATAGCGTTTGACTCCAGCAGCTACGAAGAAACCGGCTTTCCCGTATCGGTGACATGGTCTTTAACCAGTGGCGAATTAAAGACCAGCCTCATCTATCCAGAAGATGAATGGCTCGAAGAAGAGGAAGATCTGTGCCGGGATATCGACCCGGAACGACTTTATCAGGAAGGGCACTCCGTCAAGATGATCCTGAAGGAGCTGCTCGAGGACCTGCACGACCAACCACTCTTTACACCAGACCCTTACCTGTCTGAACAGTGCCTGGAAAAACTTAACGAAGCGCTGGATAACGAATGCGACCTGCCCATGCGCGCCGCCGCCGAACTCTTCGCCGACATCCCAGCCGAAGAGCGCGAACTGTGCCGCAATGAGCTGACCACCCTGCTCGACCTCGACGACCATCGCGCCGAAGCACAGGTACGCCTCTGGCTACAGATGTATGTGCGATTACAGGGTGAAGATTCTAGCAACTAGGGACTAAACAGCAAAACACGCAGAGGCTCACTATTACTTAGTTTTTAGCAGCCCCGCAGGGGGCGTTCTAGAACCCAGCAGACTGAAACTGCAGCAGATATACGCTGTTTAGTTCCTAGCAGACCCCGCAGGGGGCGCTCTAGAACCTAGCAGACTGAAACTGCAGCAGATATACGCTGTTTAGTTCCTAGCAGACCCCGCAGGGGGCGCTCTAGAACC
>JBFGYY010000072.1:0-10074 GCA_041587095.1 Motiliproteus sp.
GCATCCAAGTGGTTCTATCAAAGAAGCCACTACGTCCTGCGATGCGATTGTTGTGCCTGTACAAGGGCCGGTTATCGATAAGCTGATCAAAAACAACGATTACTATGCGGCAGCCACCATTCCCGGCGGCATGTACCGCGGCAGCGATGCTGATGTGGCAACCTTCGGTAACACCGCAACGTTCGTCTCTTCCGCCAAGGTTGATGCCGATGTGATTTATGAAATCGTCAAAGCCGTGTTTGATAATTTCGATCGCTTCAAGCGTCTGCACCCTGCCTTTGCTCAGCTGGACCCGAGCAAGATGATCAAAGATGGTCTGTCTGCCCCTTTGCATGACGGTGCTGTTCGTTACTACAAAGAGCGTGGCTGGATGTAATTCGGCTCCGGAGCCGATTGATCGGCGACGCAGGGATTCGCGATGAATCGTTGTGTCGCCGTTGTCGTTTATTCATAAGGTCTCTTTTCGCGCCTGTGGCTGATCGATGCTGGCTCCATCCTTTATGCGCTTCTGCGGGTTTTTCCCGCAGTCCATTTCAGGCCGTCTGGCCTGACTCTCTGCGTTTTATCTCGGCCCTGCGCATCTGCGTTGCTGTGCCGAATAACAGGGCCGGAGGCTATGATGACAGAACACAAAGTCGAATCAGCGAATTACGACGATGCCGATCTACAGGATATGGTGGCGTCAAACGATTGCGGGGCTCGCTCCCCGATGGGCTGGCAAAAAACGTTGCTGCTGTGCACCGCGTTAGGCTGGTCTCTTTTTCAGCTATGGATCGCTTCTCCTCTTCCTTTTTATGATTGGCCGTTGGTGGGCAGTTTTGGTGTCTTCAACGATACGGAAACCCGCTCGATTCACCTCGCGCTGGCGGTTTTTCTCTCTTTTATGGCGTTTCCGGCGTTTGCCGGTTCCAGTCGCCAGCATATTCCTCTCAGCGATATGCTGCTTGCGGTTGCAGGTGCATTCTGCGCGGGCTATCTGTTTCTGTTTTATGACGTGCTTGCGCAGCGTCCCGGTGCACTGATTCTGCAAGATATCGTGGTCGGTTGCCTGGGCATCGTGTTACTGCTCGAGGCGACCCGGCGTGCTTTGGGGCCGCCGCTGGTCATCGTGGCGCTGGTTTTTATCGTTTATACCCTGGCGGGGCCTTATATGCCGGACATCATCGCGCATAAAGGCGCGGCGGTTCGGGATCTGATCAATCATCAGTGGATCACTACTGAAGGGGTGTTTGGTATCGCGCTGGGGGTTTCCACCAGTTTTGTCTTTTTGTTTGTGCTGTTTGGTGCCTTGCTGGATAAGGCCGGTGCCGGAAACTATTTCATTCAGGTGGCGTTCTCGCTGCTCGGTCATATGCGCGGCGGCCCGGCCAAAGCGGCGGTCGTCTCTTCCGGGTTGACCGGTCTTATTTCCGGTTCCTCTATCGCTAACGTGGTCACAACCGGCACCTTTACCATCCCCATGATGAAGCGTGTGGGTTTTTCCAGCGAAAAAGCCGGTGCGGTTGAAGTCGCTTCGTCGGTTAACGGGCAGATCATGCCGCCCGTGATGGGCGCTGCGGCGTTTCTGATGGTTGAATATGTAGGCTTGAGCTACGTTGAGGTCATTACCCACGCCTTTTTACCGGCGCTGATCTCCTATATTGCACTGGTGTATATCGTGCATCTGGAAGCGCTGAAGCTGGGGATGCAGGGCTTGCCGCGCCGCTCGGCGATACGCCCCTGGCAAGTACGTCTTATGGGCTTGTTGATCGGCTTTATGGGCACGGCCGTGGTTGGCATGGCCGTCTACTACGGAATTGGCTGGATCAAACCGTTGCTGGGCGATTTTGCCTCTCCTGTTATCGGGGCGCTGTTACTGGCTTTGTACGTGATGTTGATCCGGTATGAGGCGGCGTATCCGGATCTGGAGCTAGATGATCCCAACAGTGAGGTAGTCGAGCTGCCGGAAACCGGTCCGACGGTTAAGTCTGGCCTGCACTTTATTTTGCCGGTGGTGGTGCTGGTCTGGTGTTTGATGATCGAGCGGCTTTCTCCCGGCCTGTCCGCTTTTTGGGCCAGTGTGCTGATGGTGGTGATTCTGACCACTCAGAAACCATTGTTTGCCTTTTTCCGTAATGAGCCGAATCTGGGACTGGCGTTTCGCGCCGGGCTTGATGCGCTGGTTGATGGCCTGATCACCGGTGCACGCAACATGATCGGCATCGGTATCGCCACGGCAACTGCCGGTATCATCGTGGGTGCGGTTTCACAGACGGGGGTCGGTTCGGTGCTGGCCGATCTGGTCGAGATCCTTTCCATGGGTAACCTGCTGCTGATGCTGGTGTTGACGGCTGTTTTAAGTCTGGTGCTGGGAATGGGGCTGCCGACCACGGCCAACTATATTGTCGTGTCTTCATTGCTGGCGCCGGTCATCGTAACTCTGGGTCAGGAGTCCGGGCTGATCGTACCTCTGATCGCGGTGCATCTGTTCGTGTTCTACTTCGGCATTATGGCGGATGTGACACCTCCGGTTGGGCTGGCCTCGTTCGCGGCGGCGGCCGTTTCCGGCGGTGACCCGATCCGCACCGGGTTTGTTGCCTTTTTCTACAGTCTGCGTACGGCCATCCTGCCATTCCTGTTTATTTTCAATACGGACCTGTTGCTGATCAATGTTGACTGGTGGCACGGGATCAGCATTTTTGTAATCGCGACGACGGCAATATTGCTGTTTACTGCAGCGACGCAGGGCTTCTTTATCTGCCGAAACCGTATGTACGAGAGCGCGTTACTGATACTGATCGCATTCTCTCTGTTCCGGCCCGGGTTCTGGATGGACATGATGGTGCCCGCTTATGTTGAAACTCAGGGAAGTGCACTGATCCAGCAAGAGAGCCATATTGCATCAGGCAGCCAGATCCGCCTGTATGTGAAGGGTGAAGACGAGGTGGGTAATCCGCGCAATTTTGTTGTACCGCTCACTTTGGGTGAGGGGCAGAGCAACCGGGAGCGGATGGAGAACAGCGGTGTGGAACTGATCGAAGTCGATGGCCAGGTCGTGGTGGACATGGTGCATTTCGGCAGTGCCGCTGAAGACGCCGGTATGGCCTTTGACCAGGTGATTGAGCACGTTGAAGTCCCTCAATCGCAGCCGGCCAAAGAGTGGTTGTTTATCCCGGCCTTGCTGTTGCTGGTACCGATTGTCGTGGCTCAGCGTCGTCGTCGCGATCGCGCCGGTAACGCTTCGGCCGCAGCGGTCGCGGTCTGATCCCGGATCATTGTTGAAGTTTGAGTAAACAACGGACAACCGCCAACCCGTGCCGGTTGTCCGTGGAGGAAAGCACATGTTCAAACATATTCTGGTACCGGTGGACACGGAAGAGATGCATTTTTCCGATGAGGCCATGAAGGTTGCGCTGCGGGAGGTGGATCGCGAAGGTGGCGTTATTCATCTGATGACGGTGATTCCCGGTTATTCGTCACCGCTGGTTGCTTCCTACTTTAATGCGGCAGCGGTCAAGAAGGCGCACGCGGCGGTTGATGCGCATCTGCGCGACTATGCCAAATCGATGCTGCCTGACGGTGTGGTGCGCAAACTGTCGGTGCATGAAGGGCACCCGGCCGAGCGGATTATTGCGCAGGCTAAAGTGATCAAAGCGGATCTGATTATCATGACGGCACACCATCGCGGTCGGCTTGATCACGCGCTGTTGGGTTCAAACTCCTCGCGGGTGGTTGAGCGGGCGGAGAGCTCTGTGCTCGTACTGCGACCCCGGTAAGCGTTGTGTTCGAGACACTAAACCGATGCCTCCAGTGCTACTGAAGGCATTAATGAAGAAAAGGTCGCGATTAGCGAAGAGATGGCGGGCTAGCCTGCTACTGTTATTCGCGGCAGTAAGTGCGTGAAAACAAGTAAATTAAAGTAAAGAAACAGCAGTAAATAAACAACAGTAAAGAAACAACAGAACCCCAGCAATACGGCTGTATGGGGTTTAAAAAAATAATGCGTTAATACTGAACCGGTAATACCGGGGATGGGAACCCAATGTCCGATACACGTGACTCGACCAAAGCCAGCCTGCTGGCACAGCTAGTAGAACAATTTAAACAAAAGTTAACCGGTGTTACTGCCGATGCGCTGAGTCGCTTTGTGCATGAGTATTATCAGGTCTCTCCCCTCGAAGAGCTGACCGAGCGCCGGATGGATAATCTCTATGGTGCCACACTGTCCTACTGGAATTTCCTCCAGCGATATGACGGTGAAGGCCCGAAAGTCCGCGTTTTCAACCCTGATTTTGAACAGCATGGCTGGCACTCCACCCACACGGTGATTGAGCTGTTGAGTGAGGATATGCCGTTCCTGGTCGATTCGGTCCGCATGGAGCTGAACCGCCAATCGCTTTCCATTCACGCAATCCACAATGCGGTGATTCCCGTTGAACGTGATAGCAGCGGGCAGTTGCTGCGTCTTCTGGAGCCCGGCGCAAGCCGAAACAATTCCCGTCGGGAGTCGACTATCTATCTTGAGGTCGACCGCCGCAGTGATAACAATGAGCTGAAGAGTATCGAGGCCGGACTGGCAGATGTCCTGGGTGATGTGAAGGCTGCCGTGGGTGACTTCGGTGCCATGCGCGCCCAGATTGAAGTGCAGCATAAAGCGCTGGCCAAAGCCAAAGGGGTGGATGCCACGCAGCTCAGCGAGGCGCGGGCGTTTCTCGAGTGGCTGTCGTCCGACAACTTTACCTTCCTGGGTTACGATGAGCTTAAAGTTGAAGGCCAGGGGCATGAGGCGCGGATTTCACGCGTCAAAGACAGCGAACTGGGTATCTTGCGTCTGCATGGTGCCGCCGGGCGCAGCCGGGCTCTGCAGAGTCTGCGAGATAACGAGTGCCGCTTTATTGTGACGCCGGAACCGGTGATGTTCGCCAAGGATTCACACCGTTCCCGGGTGCATCGTCCGGCGTACGCCGATATGGTGGTTGTGAAACACTTTGACGATCAGGGTAATGTGTGTGGCGAGAGCCGTTTTTACGGTTTGTACACCTCGCCTGTCTTTGGCGCTGCGCCACGCACGATTCCGGTTGTGCGTGGCAAGGTCGACCGGGTTATGTCCCGATCCGGTTTTGAAGTTGGTGGTCACAGCAACAAAGAGTTGCTGCAGGTGATCAAGGAACTGCCCCGTGAAGAACTGTTCCTGAGCGACCAGGATACGCTGTTTGAAACCGCTATCGGCATTTTCAACCTGCAGGAGCGTCGTAAGGTGCGCCTGTTTGTGCGTCCGGACAAATGCGGCAAGTTCTTCTCCGTGCTCTATTTTGCTCCGCGGGATATCTACAGCACCGACCTGCGTAACCGGGTTCAGAGTGTGTTGATCGAGCAGTTCAAGGGGGTCGACACCGAGTTCACCACCCATTTCTCCGAGTCGGTGCTGGCTCGGACCCACTTCGTACTGCGGGTCGATCCGGATCGTGCGGTGGAGTACGACATCCGCGCGCTGGAGTCTCAGGTGACCGAAATCTCCCGTGCCTGGGATGAGGAGCTGCATAACGCGCTGGTTGAAACCAGCGGTGAGGAGCAGGGCAATCGCTTTGCCTCCCTGTACCGTGGCGCGTTCTCCAGTGCCTATAAAGAGCACTTTGCACCGGGTAACGCGGTATACGATATTCAGCGAATCAATGAGCTGGATGACGGCCGGCCGCTTTCCATGAGCTTCTACCGTTTGTTGGAAGAATCCAGTGATCTGCTGCGCTTCAAGCTGTTTACCGAAGGCGATTCGCTGATCCTTTCAGACATGATTCCGATTCTGGAAAATCTGGGCTTGCGGGTGGTTGGCGAACACCCTTACGAAGTGCGTCGTCGCGATGGACGCACGCTATGGATGCATGATTTCACCCTGACTTACAGCAGTAGCGAGCCGGTTGAACTGCACGAGGTTAAGCAGATCTTCCAGGAAGCTTTTGCCGCGATCTGGGAGGGGCAGGCCGATAATGATGAATTTAACCGTCTGGTCATCGGTGGCAAGCTGCACTGGCGGGAAGTGGCGCTGTTGCGTGCCTACACCCGCTACAATCGCCAGCTGCGCTTCGATTTCAGCCAGCCTTATATCGCCGATACACTGGCGCGCCACCTGCAGGTCACCAAGCTATTGGTAGCCTTGTTCCGGGCCCGGTTTGATCCGGTACGCCGCACCAGTGAGAAGGTCGAAGCGCTGACGTTACGCCTGGAAGCAAGCCTGAATGACGCGTTGGAGCTGGTGGATAATCTTAACGATGACCGCATACTGCGGCGTCTGATGGAGTTGATCAAAGCGACACTGCGCACCAACTATTTCCAGTTGGACGGTGAAGGACAGGTCAAGAGCTACTTCTCGTTCAAGATTGATCCGCGCGCGATTGCCGATATCCCGCGTCCGCGTCCGATGTTTGAAACCTTCGTTTACTCGCCGCGCATGGAAGGTGTGCATCTGCGCATCGGTAAGGTCGCCCGGGGCGGTTTGCGCTGGTCCGACCGCCTGGAAGACTACCGGACCGAGGTGCTGGGGCTGGTAAAAGCGCAGCAGGTGAAAAACGCCGTGATCGTGCCGGTGGGTGCGAAAGGCGGCTTTGTGGCCAAATACCTGCCCGAGGCGGGTAGCCGTGAAGCGGTTCAGGCAGAAGGCATTGCTTGTTACCAGCTCTTTATCCGCGGTCTGCTGGACCTGGCGGATAATCTGGTCGGTGGCGCGGTCGTGCCGCCGGTGGATGTGGTTCGTCATGATAAGGACGACCCCTATCTGGTTGTGGCCGCCGATAAAGGCACCGCCACGTTCTCCGATATAGCCAATGCCCTGTCGGCGGAGTACGGCTTCTGGCTGGGGGATGCTTTTGCCTCCGGAGGCAGTCAGGGGTATGACCACAAGGGTATGGGCATCACCGCGCGCGGCGCCTGGGTCTCCGTGAAGCGCCACTTCCGTGAACTGGGACTGGATACGCAAAGCGAGCCCTTTAGTGTGGTGGGTATCGGCGATATGGCCGGCGACGTGTTTGGTAACGGCATGATGCTGTCCGAGCACGCTCAGGTGGTAGCGGCCTTTAACCATATGCATATCTTTATTGATCCGGATCCGGACACTGCCGTTAGCTTCAAGGAGCGCCAGCGTCTGTTTGCCTTGCCCCGTTCGAGCTGGAGCGACTACGACCAGAGTCTGATTTCTGCCGGTGGTGGGGTCTTCTCGCGTAATGTGAAGTCGATTCCTATCAGTAAGCCGATGCAGAAGCGCTTTGATATCCAGGCTGACCGGCTGGCCCCTAACGAACTGATCTCGGCGCTATTGCGGGCTCCGGTCGACCTGCTCTGGAACGGGGGGATCGGTACCTACGTCAAGGCGAGCCATGAGAGCCACGCCGATGTGGGCGATAAGGCCAACGATGGCCTGCGGATTAATGGCGCAGAGCTGCGTTGCCGCGTGTTGGGCGAGGGGGGCAACCTGGGCTTCACCCAGCTGGGGCGTATCGAATACGCCTTGAAAGGTGGCGCAACCAATACCGACTTTATCGATAACGCCGGTGGCGTCGATTGCTCTGACCATGAAGTGAATATCAAAATTCTGCTGAATGAAGTGGTGGCCAGTGGCGATATGACCCTCAAGCAACGTAATGCGCTGCTGAAGGCGATGACCGAAGAGGTCTCCGAGCTGGTGCTGGATAATAACTACCGACAGGTGCAGGCGTTGAGTGTTGCCGAGCAACATGCCCGCAAAGATACCGATGAGTATATTCGTCTGATCGATGCGCTGGAAAGCGAAGGTAAGCTGGATCGCGAACTGGAGTTTATTCCCAGTGACGAGACCTTGCAGGAGCGCAAAAATAAACAACAGGGGCTGACGCGGCCCGAGTTGTCCGTCCTGATCTGTTATGTAAAGGCTGAGCTGAAAGCGGCGTTGAATCACCCGCGCATCCATCAGGATCCTTACCTTGCGCAAGGATTGACCACCGCGTTCCCGGTACGCTTGAAGGAGCAGTTCCCCGAGGCGATCGAAGCACACCGTCTGCGTAAGGAGATTATTGCGACTCAGTTGGCCAACTCCATGGTCAACCGCATGGGGATCACCTACCCGCACCTGGTCCGTTCGATTACCGGGGCCGACTATACCGAGATCACCGCCGCTTACGTTATCGCCCGCGATGTCTTTGGTATGGATGCGGCCTGGGAGCAGATCGAGGCGCTGGATTACCAGGTGCCGGCCGACGTCCAGCACAGCATCATGGTTGAATTGTTGCGCCTGGTGCGCCGCGCCAGTTACTGGTTCCTGCGCAACCATCGTTATGACCTGGATGTAACCGCCTGCATCGAGCGTTACCGGAGTGGCGTGGAGAAACTGTCCAGTGGGATGAGTAGTCTGATACAGGGCGACCGTTTGCAGGCGTGGCAGGCCAAGCACGAGCAGCTGCAGGCGGCGGGTGTTCCTGAGCAACTGGCAGCCCTGGCCGCCAGCGCCGACAGCCTGTTTTCGCTGCTGGGTATCATTCAGGTCGCCGAACAGACCGGACAACCGCTCGAAAATGTGGCGCGGGTCTATTTCCGCTTGGGTGAGCGGTTGGACCTGCACTGGTTTGACCTGCAGATTCGTCAGTTTGAAGCCCGCAGTCACTGGCAGTCGCTGGCATGCGATCACTACCGGGATGATCTCAACACCCAGCAGCGGGCGTTGACCGCACGGGTATTAGCCGACGACGGCGATCAGGCGGATGATATTGCACGGGTTGATGCCTGGCTGATGCGCTGCGGCCCCGTGATGCAGCGCTGGCAGGCCATGCTGACCGAGATGCGCGGCGCGCCGGTGCGTGATTGCGCTATCTTCTCGGTGGCCTTACGCGAACTTTTGGAGCTGGCTCAGGGGGTAGTACCTCAGGCTGACTTCAGCAGCGCCGATGCGAAAGACAAGGTCGCAACCCGTAAAGTAAAAGCGGCCAAAAAGCCCATACTGGATACAACCGAAGCCCCGGTGGCTGGTTGACTCTGATAGCGATAAAACCGTAACAGCCCCGAAGAACGGGGCTGTTACTTAATTACTCTCAAAACCGATGAGGTTGAAAAAATCCGATGAACAATGTTGTTTATCTGCGTCACTTTTTACCGGAACGCGTTCTGCACAAGATAGAAGGCCGGGAAGGGGGCAGCTGGTGGGTAACGCGCTACTCTGTTGCCTGGGACGGTTCCTTACTGCCCGGCGCCCGGTTGGTCTTTATGGCGGAGAGCGAAACCGAGGCGCAGGCTTGGATTGCTGCTCAGGTAGGCGAAAGTCAGGAGCCGTTGCAGCAATCGGAAACGCACTTGCGTCAGCAAGGTTGATTTTCTTAGCTTCGACAGTTTGACTGGTCTTCGCGGAGTTGGGAACATGGATCACAACTCCGCGTTAATGCAACGTGCTTCATTGCCGCTCTCAGATTCAGGCCCTCGCCTGAATTAAACCGCCGCTGGCGTAATCATGCTCTGTTTTTGGCTGTTCGTAGTTCTCGTTAATTAATAGTTCTCGTTAATTAATATTCTCGTTATTAATAACTCACGCCAATCCATCGTTCACTCCAATCGATAGCTCACTCCAATCGATAGTTCACTCCAATCGATAGTTCACACTAATCCATAGCTCAAGTTAACCCCGCATAATCTCCGGCACGGCCGGCGCTTGGTATTAAAACCGCCACGCACCCTGCAGCAGCAGCAGATTCCAGCGCTGTTGGAGTGCAGTCGCATCCGGGTTATCACGTTTGGATAGCCAGGCGGTGCCGTCGACGCGGTGCACTTCAGCGCGCAGATCCCAGCGTATATCGGGTTGGTAACGCAACCCCAGTGTCCAGTCGCTGGCAAACTGCAGGTGCGCCGGACCGCCGGTGAGTAAGTTAAAGCCAGTGCCATCGGGATCTTTATTATTGATCGTCAGGTCGTCAAAGCGCGCCATGATCTGCCACTGGTCATTCAGGCGATGATCGACCTGCACATAGTAGGCTTCAAGCGTGCGACGGTCTTCAATGGGCAGGTTGAGGTTTATCCAATGGGTTTTGGTGCGCAATGCTTCGGCGGTAAAGCTCCAGTGCTCCAAATTGTATTGCGCGGACAGGA
>JBFGYY010000073.1:0-10062 GCA_041587095.1 Motiliproteus sp.
CCCGTCTCTGTCTGAATCGAAACGACGATCACCACTGTCGTCTGAGTGTACGGACGTGCTTCCAGGTGAAACCGCTCGCGCAGATCCAGGATCGGTACAATGGTGCCGCGCAGATTAAGCACGCCTTTAATAAAGGAGGGGGTGTTGGGGATGGCCGTTACCGGCGTCCAGCCGCGAATTTCAACCACACGCAGAATGTCGACGGCATAATGCTCATTCGCCAGCTCAAAGGCCAGAAACTGTAAGCCCGAGGCAAAATGATCGGCCTGAGCCGGTGAGCCGGGACTGCTTTCAGTCACTGCTAGATTACGCATTATTACTCCTCACTGAACAATAGCCAGCCGTCAGGCGATGAAAAACCATCGGCCTTAGCCAAGCGCTCAGAAGCTGTCTTTGTTGGTATAACTCGGATGCGCAGCTCGCAGCGACTAAAATACCGTCTCACTGTGGTGCGATTTATTATCATTTTGCGAAGAGGCTTACGCCGTAAGAACTCCATTTGCCACCGCCGATTCATCCTGAATATCGAGTAGAAGCACTATACCTATGAGCAGGTTTAGGTTCGATGACCTAGATCAACCATTCAAAAACGAAGGTTATTTTCAGAACAATCGAGAATAATGTTCATATAAGCACGGTTTGACGTGCTTAGGCGCACCATTAGCCGGCAAAGGATGGGAGAATCACCAGGTTCAGCGCTCGATCACTCGTACAAGCCAGCGTGGCGGGCGCAGCGCCATCACCATGCCGCATAGCGAACACAGCCCGCCGGCAATGTGGTACCAATGGATCGATTCGCCCAGAAAGGTGATCGCCAGAATCGCACCAAAAATCGGCATCAGGTTGATGGACAACGAGGCCCCCTCCGCGCCCACGTGGCGTACACCCAGCGTCCAGAACACATAGGCGATAATCGACGGGAAGATCCACAGGTAGGTAAACAAGCCCAGATGCGACAACGGCGGCCAGTAGAAACGGAAAAACCAGGCTTCAACAGCGTAGGCAACCATCAATAATGGCAGGCCTAGCAGAATCAGCACATACAGCAATGTCAGGGGTGACAACTGGATGTCCACCCGTTTCAAAAGCACGGTAAACAGCGCCCAGGACACGACGGCCCCCAGCATAAACAGATCACCCACGCTCAAACCGACGGCCAACACCTGGCTCAGGTTGCCCCGCGTCAGAATCAGCAACACCCCTAGCATGGAAACCAGCATTCCCAGACTCTGCACCAGCCGCGGCCGGTTGCCCAGCACGCGCCAGGCAACCAACAGGGTCACGATGGGAATCAGGGTGTTGATCAGGGTGATATTGACGGTGGTAGTGAAGCCGGCAGCCAGATACAACAGGCTGTTATACAGCGTGATGCAGAATGTGGCCAGAATCGTCAAGGGAAACAGCTTCGACCGAATTACCGCCCAATTGCTTATCAGGTCCCGCCACACAAACGGTGTCAGCAGGACGCACGCGCCCAACCAGCGGAACAGGTTCATGGCGACCGGCGCAATGTCCGCCGTATAGCCCCGGGCCAGTGTGGCATTGATGGCCCAAAACAGGTTGGTAAATGCCAGCCCCAGAAATGCCAGCCAAAAGACACGACGATCAGACACTCCAGCCTCCAATGTCTTGATAAAGCAATCTCTCAGCGTCAACCACGCTGCAGGTCAGCAAGCGATCCGCCCGACCTGCAAGCTTGGTGTGACAGGCAAGTGCAGAGTAGAACGGCGAAAAAAGGTTTAGTCACAAGAATATGCGCGAAAACTGATCCCTGTTGCGCCCAGAGACGGAACCGCTTGCCGCTGCCACCCGTCCTCGGTGGCAACGGCAAACATGAAGGCCTTCGAAACAACAACAACTCTTAGAAATGCAAAGAAATATCCCGGTGTTCGGATTGGCAGCTCGCGATATATTTCGCCTCATCCAGGGATAGCCGCTTCTGCAACCGCAAACCGATGGAGCCCTTAATGGCCGAGTCGTAGGCCTTCAGTTCAGGCATCAGCTCTGTCACCGCGCGGCGACGCCAAACCAGCTCACCCGCGAGAATATCCAGGGACTCCTCGATCATACGCACCGCCTTGTCCGGGTTGTCATTCCGCCCTTTCAGAGCTCTGCGCGCTTTGGACAGCTTGGACTTGACCTCACGGCTACCCGCTACCGCTGCGACGGCTTTTTCAACGGTGGCGATCTTATCCATCGCTACTTCGTTATCCTGCCCGTGTACCTCATCCAGCAGGCCCCGGATATCGGACTCAAGTGCAGCCAGCGCCTCGGTTTGTTCCAACTCCTCAATCAGCTCAGGAATCGGCTCGTAGGCACTATCAACATTGTTTCTATATCGGTTACGGGCAATTTTTTCCGCTTTGGCCAGCTCCAGATAGCGCGCCCGGCCAGCATCCCATTCGGCAGGGATGCGCTGCTGCAACGATGCTTTCTCGGCCTCGAGCCCGTCGATATGGGCCTGCATGCCAACCAGACGGGGATCTTTACCATCGCTGTCCCGGGACAGACGTCCCATCTGCAGCTTGCTCGCGCGGACCTGATCCTCAAGATCGCGCATATCAGACTCCAGTTCACGAACCTGCAGATGCAAGGGTCGGTAGGTGTCCTCGTAGCGGGTTAATTCGGCCTGCGCCGTATGAATATTATCAACCAGCCCGAAAGTCGCCAGCGCCTTATCGGTACTGCCGGTCAGGGTTTTGCGAACATCGGCCGGCAGTGTTCCCATATCGGTACGCGCCATCCGTTCGATGCTGCTGCGCAAGCTGTCGGACTCCGCCTCATACAGATCGAACAGATACGATTCCAGGCAGGACTGCAGACGCGGGTTCATCGGCGGCGGTGCGGTATCGGAGGTCAGGTAGGTTCGGTTTGGCAGGTAGTTGACCATGGAGGGAAAGCTTCCCGCTATCACCAGTGCCAGCAGCTGCAAACCAATAAACGCCAATGCACCCTTGTAAATATGCATGGTACGCACAATTTTCGGTGCGACACCGCGCAGGTAAAACAACGCGAAGCCAAACGGCGGCGTGAGGAATGATGTCTGTATGTTCAGGCCGATCATCACACCCAGCCAGACAGCGGTAATGTTCGCCGAAGGGTCTGCCAGCAAAATAGGCGCCACGATAGGCACCACCACCACGGCGATCTCGATAAAATCGAGGAAGAAGCCCAGCAGAAAGATCACCACCATAACCACAATAAACTGGGTCCAGAATCCCCCGGGCAGACCGGTCAGAAACTCCCTGACCAGCTCTTCGCCGCCGAAGCCACGGAAGGCGGTCGTCAGCATGGCGGCACCGATAAGAATGACGAACACCATCGATGTGGTTTTCGCGGTTTCACGCATCACGCCATTGAGGGTGTCATCGATCTTGTAGGTGCGCCAAACACTCCATAGAACCGCCGCCAGCAATGTGCAGGTAGCGATAATAGCCCCTGTCAATGCGAGCTCATCACCGGGCTGGATGCTTTTGATATTCAGGTCATGGCTGGCCAGGATCAGCCCCAGTACCACAACCGAACCAATGGCCAGAATAGCGGGGTAATAACTCCCTTTGCGTCCTTCGGTCAGCCGGTAGCTTCCCATAATCAGGGCGCCGACGGCGCCGATAGCACCGGCCTGGTTCACCGTTGCCACACCTAGAATGATCGAACCCAGCACCACAAAGATCAGCGTCAATGGCGGTACCAGCGCCATGAGAATTTTCACGGCAAAATGCCGGTCGTATTTGCCTTCAAACGGTACCGGCGGGGCTTTTTCCGGCTTCAGCAGTGCGGTAATCAGGATATAACCCACGTAGAGCCCGACCAGTACCATGCCCGGAATCAGCGCCCCCATAAACATATCGCCGGCACTGGCCGATGTGATATCCAGTGTTGACGGCATGGAAAACTCGCCGGTGGCGTCTTTGTAAAGGGTCTTACGCAGCGTACTGGCCTGGTCAGCCGCGCTGGACAGCTGGTCTGCCAGAATGATCAGAACAATGGAGGGGGGAATAATTTGTCCCAATGTTCCCGACGCACAGATGGTGCCGCAAGCCAGGGATTTAGAGTAGTTGTTGCGTAACATCGCGGGCAACGAGATCAGGCCCATGGCGATAACCGTTGCACCGACGATACCGGTCGTTGCCGCGAGCAACGTACCGACCAGTACCACGGAAATGCCCAGTCCGCCGGGAATAGGACCAAACAGCTGCGCCATTGCAACCAGCAGGTCTTCCGCAATCTTGGAACGCTGCAGCATGATGCCCATGAAGATAAACAGCGGGATCGCGATCAGCGTGTCCCGCTCTACATCCCAGTAGAGACTTCGGAAGTTGGTTACCCCGGCGGTCAACCACTGCACCGGCCCTCCTTCGACAAAGTAAGCGCTGGGGTCCCCGGCAAACAGATACCCGCACAACGCCGCAAGAGAGATGGCGAGAATCGCCGAACCCGGCAGAGCAAAAGCCACCGGAAAGCCGGAGGTAAGCGCCACCACCAGCAACAGAATAAGAATGAAAAGAAAAAACAGTTCCATGAATTGGCCCTTTACATATGACGTAGGGTGACGCGATAAATCACACGGGTGACTGTAACCACCGTAATTTAGTGGCCGGCGCTGCCGGAAGAGATCCGGCCACCGGGTTCGCCACGCAGATCTGCAACGTTGCTCAACAGATAACTACAGAACTGAATGATCATCGACAGGGCGAACACCACCAGATAAACCGCCATCAGGTATTTCACATACATGCCATAACCACTTTGGGAAATTTCAAAACTGAACAGAGGGCTGTTGATACTGCTGGCCCGTCCCCACATCCCCAGGGTCAAGATGATCCAGCACAGAGGCAACCCCAGACAGATCAAACCGAAAATATTCGACCACGCCTTGCTCCGGGTACTGAATTGCGAGTAGAGCACGTCAACCCGAACGTGGCCCTCATGCAGCATGGTGTAAGCGCTGGCAAACAAAAACAGCGCGGCGTACCAGAAGCGCACCAGATCACCCATGTACGCTTGTTCATAGGAAAAGACAAAACTGGAGATAACGATCATAAATTCGGCCAGGACGACCATCAACGAGAGCCAGATAAAACCCAGCGAGCGAACCAGTAGCGCAATAACAAAAGACAGCACTACCAGCGGAAAGTGCACGTAAGCGCCACGGAACTGGGCCCGGCCCAGTGAACGACTCAGCTCTTCTCCCAAAAGCGAATCCAGAAACTCTTCGACACGTAACAGGGAGATCAGCATGTCGGCCAGGCCAACGATCAAAACAGCCCAGAAAGCGACGCGGACGATATATGCCGCGAAACGCTCCATACGCGCGGCTTCAGTCCGCAGGGATCGATTGGGCGTCCTCATGACATAGCCCACGACCACCGCAATGGCGACCAGATAACTCGCCAGCTGCCACCAGCCCAGTTGTAACGCCTCGGCTGTAAGGGGATCATCCAGCGCGGCCAATGGTAACCAGCCCTGATGCGCAAGAAACTGCGTCAGCCCGGGCCATTCGCGCCAGAAAGTCAGATAATTATTCAGAAGAAAAAGCAGCGCCGTCGCTACGACCGCGCCAGAAAAAATACGTACGAGCAAATTGACCGGTGTCGCCGTAACAACCTGATCAAGATCGTCTGCCGTCGTGGCGGCATTATGGGTATCCGTCATTGAAAAACGCCTGAGCAATTAGAAATTCAGCGACAATAGGCCACTGACCGTGGACCTGCCCCTATTGGGTAAAATGGAGCAAGCTGGCGTCCATACCGTACCGGTACCGGGTTGATTACCCGGTACCGGTGACTATCAAGGTTTAGAGACCAAGTACACGGTTTCGTTGCTCAACATAGGCCTGATCGGAGATCTTCGCCCAGGCGCCGATGTCGGCACGTGCTGAAGCAAAGCTTTCGTGGATACGTCCGGCCAGTTTGCTGTGCTGGCGAACTTCGTCAAACACTTCCTCAGCCGCTTCGCCGAAAGCATCGTAAACATCATCGCTGAAGCGACGCAGTTTAACACCCTGCTCATTGACCAGCTGCTTGAGTGACGCACCGTTTTTGGCGTTGTATTCGGACATCATCACATCGTTTTCCATGGATGACGCCGCTTCGATGATCAGCTGATCAGCCTTGGACAGACCATCCCACCACTTTTTGTTCATGCCGATCGACAGCATTGCACCGGGCTCGTGCATACCCGGATAATAATAATACTTGGCGGCTTCGTAGAACTTCATCGCCATATCGTTCCAGGGGCCGACCCACTCGGTTGCGTCGATAGCGCCGGACACCAGGTTTTCATAGATCTGACTCCCCGGCAGCGATACCGGCGAGGCGTCGAGTTTGGCCATAACATCGCCACCCAAACCCGGCATACGGATCTTAAGCCCCTTGAGGTCGTCGGCCGAGTTAATCTCTTTACGAAACCAGCCGCCCATCTGCACCCCGGTATTACCACACATCAGGCCTTTGACGCCGAACGGTGCTGCCAGCTCATCCCATAATTGCTGCCCGCCGGCAAAGCGGATCCAGGCGTTGAATTCGGTATAAGAGAGTCCGAAGGGTACCGAGGTAAAGTAAGCAAAACCCGGATGCTTGCCTTTCCAGTAGTACTCGGCGCCATGGTAGATCTGCGCATTTCCTGAAGCAACTTCGTCAAAGGAATCGAACGGTTTGACACGTTCGCCACCGGCAAAGTAGTTCACCTGAATACGACCATCACTCATATCCGTGACGCGTTTTGCGAAGCGCTGTGCTCCCGTACCAAGCCCCGGAAAATCCCTTGGCCAGGTAGAAACCATCGTCACTTCAATTCGATTTTTCGCAATGGCCGGTGCTGACAACGTCGATGCCGCAGCAACACCACCCAGGCCAACCAGGCCCTTTTTCAGAAGTTCACGTCTTTCCATCAGTTCTTGCTCCCAGAAGTAATTTTTTCTTTCTTATTAGTTAATTCAACGGGCTACCCAACGGAGTCTACTTCCATTTGAGTGGCTTTTTCTACCGATCGGCAGGTTTTTTTACGATTAATCAAAATCTGCTCATCATTACAGACTCGCCGCAGAGCCTCTTGGCATAATTTTATGAAAAGATAGCAGATCCTCACAATCCAGCGCATGAATTCTCGCCGGCGGCCAACAAAAAGAATGCACTAGACTGAAGACTATACATCCCTGCCGCGCTGTCCTTCAGCAGTGCGGGCACGACTGATCATTTCAAACAGCGGACGGCATCACTCGATTGATAAGGCGACCTCTTGAAACAACAGACCGATACATTCAAATCGCCTCCTGAGCTGAGCAATGCAGCCGGTGACATCAGGCGGGTTGGATTTGAACTGGAGTTTACCGGCTTGCCGCTCGAAGACGCGGTAAGTACGTTGGCATCGGTACTTAACGCGCGCGCGGCTCCCCACTCGGCTGTTGAATGGTTCCTTGATTCACCCGGCCTCGGACGTTTTCGGCTTGAAATGGACTGGGGCTACCTGAAACGGATCGCAAGCGAAGCCCGCCTGGAACAACAGGACGAAGAGTGGGTGAATTTTCTGAAGCAAACGGCACAGGGCGTTGTCCCACTGGAACTCGTCTGTCCGGCGATACCGATAACAGAGCTCGATAAGCTTTCGGGGGTCCACCCCGCCCTGAGCAATGCCGGCGCCAAAGGTACCGACGACTCTTTGATTGCCGCTTTCGGTTTGCATATCAACAGCGAAACGCCCGCACTAAACGCAACAACCATTCATCGCTATCTCTGCGCATTTTGTCTGTTGCAATGGTGGCTTTTGGAAGCTCACCAGGTAAGCCTCTCTCGCCGCGTATCAACCTACATCGCTCTCTACCCCGAGGCGTTTTGCGAAGAGATATTGGCCAGCAGAAACACCGATATGTCGGCGATCTTCGACTGCTACCTGCGTTACAACCCAACCCGGAACAGGGCTCTGGACCTGCTACCGGTTTTGGCAGCCATCGATCCGCACCGGGTAGCGCGCGCGGTTGACGATGCACGAATCCGGGCCAGACCCGCATTCCACTACCGACTGCCTAATTGCCAGCTGGAGCAACCGGCCTGGTCCCTGGCATCGCAGTGGAATATTTGGATACGCGTCGAACAGCTGGCAGCCGATTCAACCGCCATCGACATGTTGACCCGGGACTTTCTGCACCAGAGTAATTCGCTGTGGGGCATTAACAGAAGTGCTTGGGTGGAGAAAATAGAGCAATGGTTACTCGACCAACCGTAGGTGTCACGGGGAACGCCAAGGCCTGGTCACCGTCCTGGTGGTGTACACGTCTGGCACTGCGCCTGGCCGGGGCAACCCCGGTCCGCTTAACGGTTCGCCACGCACAACCCGCACCTGAAACACTCGACGGGCTGGTGATCGGCGGTGGCGATGATATCAGCCCCGAACACTATGGCGGTGACATCAATGAGCGCGTGCGAATCGACCGGCAACGCGACCGTCTGGAGATCGACTGGATTCAAATCGCACTGCAACGCAAAATCCCCCTGCTGGGCATTTGCCGCGGAGCCCAACTGATCAATGTGGTGCTCGGCGGCAGCCTGCATCAGGATATCCGCCATGCCCGCCGCCTGACCCATAACCGCCCCGGGCTACTGCCTACCAAGCAGGTGCATTTGCAACCCGACTCCCTCGTGGCAGCGATCTGCCGGGCCAACCATCTGCGCGTCAACAGCCTGCACCACCAGGCCGTCGATCGCCTGGGCCATGACCTCTGGGTTGCCGGGCAGGATCTTGACCAGTTTGTACAGGCAGTGGAATGTAAATCGGGCCGCGCTATAATCGGCGTCCAGTGGCATCCGGAGTACCTGCTCTATCTGCCTTCGCAAATGGCCTTGTTTCGCTGGCTGGTAAGGACCTGTGCATGCTAACGAGTTATTTGATCCTGTTCGGCGCATCGTTTTTGGCCGCCACGATTTTACCGTTCTATTCAGAAGTATTCCTGTTTGCAATGCTAAGAGACGGCGGCGATCCGGCACTGCTGGTTTTGGTCGCGACGCTGGGGAATACCCTCGGCGCAGTCGTTAACTGGGCGATGGGGCTCTACCTGCTGCACTTTCAGGACCGTAAATGGTTTTACTTTAAGCCCAAGCAGATAGAACGTGCGCAGATGTGGTTTCAGCGCTATGGCGTCTGGACACTATTAATGGCCTGGGCCCCTGTTGGCGGCGATGCACTGACGCTTATAGCTGGGATCATGCGCGTGCGTTTATGGGTCTTCCTGTTGCTGGTCGGCAGCGGTAAAGCGCTGCGCTACCTGTCCGTTGTCTATCTGGAAAACTGGATACCTGCTTAAGCTTAAGCAACGCTTGCAGCCCACCTCTCTGTGCAGCGCCGTCCCCCGATCAGAGATTCAGATAGCGATTCAGGTCAAAAATCCCGGCCTGGATCGGATCCTCTGCGCGCTGAATAGCGGTAATATCATGAAAGATATCCCAAAAGTCATCCCGGGTTCTTCGCAGCCCCCAGCGCCGTACCACGGCGTTAAAATCCGCTTGCAAGCTCACGCCCTGCAAGGCCGCAACAAACGCGCTTACTTCCGCTTCGGGTACAGTAAAAATAAAATTGGGATAACTGCCAACCGTGCCGGGCATTACCGTAATGCGATCCTTCTCCGGTTGCAGCCGCAGGCTTTCACCAAACATAAAGGCGACATTCGAGTGCGCCCGGTCTCTGATGAGGGTATACACTGAGCGCCTGCCGTTGCTTGCGACAACATGCACGAAGGATACTTCGGGTAACCAGTTTATCACCGGTAAAACCCGTGCCGGCCAAAGGCTCAGCTGTCTCAATGCCTGCTCGACCTGCCGTTGTGTCGGATCAAACGTCGCAGGATAACACGCCTTGTTTTGACAACGGTTCAAGCGGTCATTCGGTCCGGCTGCAACGCCCAAAGAGGCGCGGACCTGGCGGGCAAACTCCCGAACAGGGCTGTCACCCTCAATTGTTACCTGACTCGGGGCCTGTTTATCCAGCTCGGCGTACACCAGTTTTAACTTTAGCTGCCCGCCATCCTGATACCAGCTTTTCAATAACGGCGCACGATAACGCGCCGGTAAA
>JBFGYY010000074.1:0-10052 GCA_041587095.1 Motiliproteus sp.
TCTTTATCATGCGTATAAAAGACTGCGGAATAAGTCGTCATATAAGCCCGACCGGCCTCCCCCCAGTAAGGCTCAACCCAACCGCTACCCTTTACCATAGGCACCGCATACCAGTCATATTGCGGCAGAGTGTAGTCGTAGGTATCTTCGATACGATGAAATTCCAGCGCAGCGTCTTTACCCGACTTGGCATAGTAGGCAGAATAAAGCCGACGATCGCTCTGAAATCCAAAGGGACGAAATGCTATCGAAGCGCCATAGAAACGAGGATTATTCGCGAGTATTTTTTCCAGGGTCGGCTGCATGTTTTGCCTGGTAATAGCTCCCGTTGTCAGGCCTTGCGCCAGCTCTTCTGCAGCATCCATTGTCTGCTCTAATATGGTGTTGATCTCTTCTGCAGCCTGCCGGGTTGCTACCTGCAGCTCCTGCTTTGCCAGGCCAAAGGTACGCGCTTTGTCGCTCCGGTAATCATTCAACAAGACAAGCACGCTCAACAGCGAAGCCAGGCAGACAAATAGCAGGGGAATCGGCGACCAGGATGGCAGGAACCATTCACGGGTTACAGGTTGATTAAACGTAGGCATATCGCTTCCTTGCGAATTATTAACCCGGCGGTTTAACCGGATGAGTCATCATTGACCGACCACCCCGTGCGAGCCGTTTCAAGTCGCGAATTCAACTCTCAAGATCAAACCGTTACGTCGGTTTAAAATGACCATTGATGCGCAGACAGTTATTTGGCCTTTTAGGCGACCAAACTAATAGTCACTTTCACTTCAATCACTATAGCATGCGATAATCTATCAACTTCACCACAATGATTAATTATCTGTCTTATCCAAGAGCATGTTGATGGGGTTTTGCTACACTTTCTGTGCATCAGAAATTACATTTCGGGACAGACCAACGCTCATACTGGCGTATATATGAGAGATCTACACATTCCTATTTATCGCCCTGCACAGGACGTTAATAACAGCATACGGCAATAACCAGCGAAGCCTCACGGCGTAATACGGTGACCTTTAAGGATCAAAAGGTGCCGGTAAAAAAATTACAGGGAGTGAATACAATGAAGGAATCGCGGTTATCCGTCTGGCAGAGCGCCTATCTGACCCTCCTCTACTGCTTACCCGCACTTTTGATACTGGCTCTACTGGTGGCCAACTACCAATTAAGGGTTAGCGAAGTCGCTGTCTATATAGGCACTCAGAAGACAGCTGTCGAAACAGCGTACAACGCGATAGCCAACAAAACCGAGGCCAATTCAGCAACCATTGCCGCTGCATTGCGCCAAGACCCTGTACTGAAAGAGGTTCTAAGCACGCAAGATCCGGATGCACAAAATGGTCGTAACCTGATCAACTACTACATCCGTCATTACGCCGATGAAAAAGCCGGCTCTGCTGATACGCTAGATGATGAACTCGATCAGGAAATTGGCAGAATCTGGTTGCGGAATTCAACCATCATCGCTTGTATGCTTCTGATTCCATTCCTGCTTTTAGGCAGTAAATTTGGCTTCTCAACCTCGCTGTCGTTAAGTTACCTTCAACGACGTCAAACCGTCTTTTCAGGACTGTGGATGAAGCTGGTCGTAGCGCTGATCATCGCCTACGGCTGGTTATACATTGTCAATCCTCAAGGCCGTGGTGCCAGCACCGTTTCGCAATTTCTCGTCGCCGTTGATCTATCGCAGACTGATACGCTGCCCTTGTTATTAAGAGACACCAGTGTGACACCGGTTATCGCTGCGTTTCTGGGCTGGTATCTGTATTTACTGACCTATTTTTTTTCCAAAATGACCTCTAATGACGTGGTAAGTGCTCAGGCCTTCGGCATCCTGTTCCAGAAATTTCTGTTTACCTGGGGAACAACGATCGTTTTTATATCCACTCAACTGGACGAAAACGCCAATATTACTGCTTTTCTTATTGGCTATTTCCCCATGTCAGCCTTCAGTTTGATCAAAGATAAGGGGTTAGCACTTCTCCAGGGAGGCCAGCAAGACACCGGTCAACTGAATGAGCTACCCGGCATCTCCCGCTGGCAAATTCTGCGTCTGGAAGAAGAAGGTATCGACAGCCTGCCGGCGTTGGCCTACCGACGCCGGGACAGTATTAATCAATACCTCCCGGGGATGGCGAAACTGGTGGACTACTGGACGGATATTGCGCGCTTGTACACCATAGTCGGCAAAAGCAGCTACAGCCAAATCCAGCAGTCTTGCCTGACCGCCAGCGAGTTCATTATCAGAGCCAACGACGCTGAATTCATTGCCGCCATGACCACCGCCAATATCCACAATCCGCAGGAAATAGCCCGGCTGTTGCTCAGAACCTTTCCGGAACTTGAGAGCTACCACCCACAGGAAACCCAGCAACCGCCGATACCGAAAGCAGCTTAACCATTTGTTGATAACCGCTATTACGACACACAAGAGGTTTATTATGAAGACTCTGAAAATGTGGCGAAGCCGCCTCATATGCTGTTTATTCGCAAGCGTGCCCTATGCTGCTCAGGCTCAGAGTAGTCCACCTGAGGCAGAAACAGATCCCTCGAGTGAACCGGATTCGGCGACATCAACGGACCAACAGTTTCATGTGGAATACCGAATTGTTGGATTTACAAGCATGACGACAACTGGCGCTATTTCGACACAGCTCCCGACAGGCGATACCTTGCACGGTTATGCAGCTGCGGATGAATTATGTGCAGCCGACGTCCACGAATCGGCACGAATGGCTCGCTCCTCAGAACAAGTTGCAAGCGAGGTCGATTTACAAATCGCCTGGATCAGGCCCTCGCAACTGCTTGTTGCGCCGAACCCTGATGCTGAAGGGGTTGCGGAGCGAAAATGGTTCGCTGTGGATGCAGGAGCCAATACGATGGTGGCTGGCTCATCTCCGGATAACGCCATCGGGAACATGACCTGCTTGAGTCAGACCGCTAAGGACTCAATTCATGGGGGGCAGGTTATCGATCTAAGCAGGCAAATTCGTTTGTTGGTCTGTACCAATCGATTGCAGGTAGCCTGCTCCGCTCCCGTCCGCGTTCCATTAGCCCCTTAATATAGCCGGCGACACCCCAGTCATTCGTTAAACAGAGATCGGCTCGATTATTTTTGCCTCTCCCCAATAACCAGCTAGACTCTTTTGTGCAGTCGCAGCAAATCACTAACGGCAAGCGTTTCATCCGGGAAGCTGTACAACCGGATTAACTTGCGGTCTTCTATTCCATGGACAGGAACACTTCGATGCAACGTTTATCACGAACTTTCAAGAATTACAGCATGGTGATGCTGCTGGGCGTGCTTTCTCCGCTCGCCACAGGCCCGGCCAGCGCAAAATCACTAACGCTACCGGCTGTAGGCGCCGATATTCAGAAGACATCCGTGTCTGGATTATCATCGGGTGCCTTTATGACTTCCCAGCTGTATGTGGCATTTTCCGACATCATGGTCGGTGCAGGAATTATCGCCGGTGGCCCCTATCTATGCGCTAAATCCTGGTCAAAGAACACGCTGATGACGAACGCCATGACGACGTGCATGAACCCGTTAACCGCCGATGTTGCGCCCAACACGCCACTGCTGGTCGACCTGACGATCAAATTGGCGAAATCCGGCGATATCGACTCGCTGGATAACTTCGAAGACGACCGGGTCTACATTTTCAGCGGGCAGAACGATAAAACCGTCACCACCACCGTCGTGGATCAAACCGTAGCGTTCTACAAGCAGGTCGGGGTTCCCGCCAATGCGATCAAGTACAACACCCGGGTCAATGCAGGTCATGCTCTGATCACCGATAACGACAGCGATATCCCCTGTTCGTTAACAGAATCACCCTTTATCAATGACTGCGACTTCGAACAGTCATCACGTATTCTTAACCACATCTACCCCGGCCTGAAACCGCCGGCACAAGAGCTTAGCAGTGACGTCATCGCCTTCGACCAGTCCGAGTTTATCGATTCAAACACCACCAGCATGAGCGATACGGCATACGCCTACATCCCTGCAGCGTGTCAGGCCGACGCAAGTTGCGCGGTGCATGTCGTCCTGCATGGCTGTAAACAGGGTGCGGCGCTCATTGGCGATAAATATTATGCCCGAACCGGCTATAACCAAATGGCCGAATCGAACAATCTCATCATGCTGTATCCACAGGTACAGCCATCTAATGATGCGCCACTGAACCCAGAGGGATGCTGGGACTTCTGGGGCTATTCATCGCCGAATGACTCCCATCCCGACTATTACACCCAGAATGCCCCACAGTTAAACGCAGTCTACAAAATGATTAAACGCCTTACCCAACCTAAAGCTGAGTAACAGGAATAATGACCATGACAGCGTTTCAAATGAACAATTTAATCGATCCAAGCCTTTCTGCAGCTATTGAGCACTGGAAGGAATATTCTGATCAAACAACCCAGAATTCACTCCTGATGATACATGCCATTACGCCGCTTAAAGATGCCTTCCAGGTTGCCGGCGAGGTATACGATGCCATGCAACAAACCGACTGGCAGCAGACCAGCGCAAAGTTGACAGACCCCTCGGCGATGGCCACTGCCATGCATGAGCTAACCGATATCCAGTTAGCAGCGCTCGACAGGTTACAGGACAGCTATAAAGCGTTCCTGAAAACGACTCAAACGTCCGGCGAGCAGCTGGCAAACGTCACGCAAAATGCAGCCTCACCACAGAGCCTGCTGTCCGCTTACCTGGAAACAGGTCTTGATATTTTGAAGCAGTATCAAGCGGATGTCAGCGATGAGGCCGCTAGTTTGAACACCATACAGGCGGCCTACAAAGCCTGGGGGCAAAAGAACTTCCAGACAGTGCTGCAGCCTGAAGCCGTTGATACAGCCGCCTAAGCTATTGATACTAGAAAACTATCATGACCAGGCGAGCGGCAGTCTCCTTGGTCAAAGGTCAAAGGTCAAAGGTCAAAGCCCTGCGGCTTTATGCCGGTTGCGTCTACTATCTTGACTGGGGCGATACATAGGTTCCCTAGCTATGTATCGCCCAAACGACCAATGATGACTTATGCCCGAGTCATTACACTGAGCCGCCAGATTATTAGGCAATCTGTGTCATCTCGCTAAGACTAAACGCCTCTATGGCATCTACGGTCGCTGACCGATAGTCCTGTATATGCTGGGTCTGCATATGCGCCTGCCACAATGCACGAGACTCCCAGTTCTCATAAAACATAAACAGAGCAGGATTTTCGTTATCCTGGTGCAAATCGTAATTAATACAGCCCGCTTCAGCACGGGTGGTATCGATCAGCTTAATCAGTTCGGACTTTACCAACGCAATTTTGTCGGCTTTGGCCGTGATGTGCGCCACAACGGTCAATGTTGCCATGTTTGTTTCCTCGCTTCCCTGGCTTATTTCGGCGCCGCGTTTAATGCGCTGCGACGCCTTTCAGTTAAAAACCTTCCAGTACAATTTTACCGATGGAGCGACCCGACTCCAGCTCCTGGTGGGCAGTTTTCAGGTTTGCCGCATTAATAGTGCCCAGATTTTTACCCACAGTGGTCTGCAGATAACCCTGATCAATAAGATCCGCGACACGACTGAGTAAACGCCCCTGCTCGTCCATATCGGTCGCGTTAAACATGGCACGCGCAAACATAAACTCGATATGCAGTGACAAGCTCTTTAGCTTCAGTTTCATAACATCCAGAGGCTGGCTGGGGTCATCGATCATGGCAATTTTACCAAACGGTGCCAACAGGTCGGTATAGCTCTCAAAGTAGGTATCAGTACTGTTCAGGCTGGCAACATGGGTAATCTGGCCGATACCATTATTCTCAATTAGCGCCGCTACTTGAGGTTGCAGCGCTTTGGTGTGATCAACCACGTAATCAGCGCCTAACTTCTTGACCCAGGCTTGCGAGCTGGCACGGGATGCGGTGGCGATAATTGTGGCTCCGGTGATAGCTTTAGCCAGCTGCAACAATATAGAGCCCACCCCTCCTGCGGCGCCAACGACCAGAATCACTTCATTAGATTTTTCGTTTGAAGCGGGCGATTGCTGCTGCAACGTCAGATGCTCAAAGAGTATTTCCCAAGCCGTGATGGCCGTCAGGGGCAGTGCCGCCGCTTCAGCGTCGGACAGGCTTTTTGGCTTGCTGCCGACAAGACGTTCATCAACCAACTGAAATTCGGCATTGCTGCCCTGGCGATTAAGATCGCCGGCATAAAACACCTGATCGCCGGGCTGAAAACCCGTTACCGCCTCGCCCGTAGCGACCACCTCACCCACCGCATCCCAGCCGATGACTTTGAAACTTCCATCTTCGGCAGCTACCCGTTGGCGAATCTTATAATCCACCGGATTAACCGCGATCGCCTTGACCTTCACGAGCAGGTCGCGGCCGGTGGCGACCAGCTGCGGAAGTTCAATATCCACTAACGATGCCGGATCGCTGATCGGTAAAGATTGGGTATAGCCTACAGCTTTCATCGTGCCTACAGCGTTAACCGTGCTCATATCAATTTCTCCAAGTGCTTGCCCCCAGTGACGAGAACAGTCGAAAATTAGTTGCGAATAGATTCGTTTAGCCACTGGATTAACAATAAGCCTTGAATGATCGACGATACACCGCATAATAACCGAATCATTTTCCAAAATTATTTGACAATATGCTGTTAGAAGATCTCTTAGTGGTGCTTAAAGTCGCCGAATTTCGCAGCATTACGGCGGCAGCCGCCCATCTGGATATGCGTACCTCAACCGCCAGTGCGGCCCTGAAGCGGGCGGAAAAAGCGCTAGGCGCAGAACTGTTTATCCGAACGACGCGCCATCTGCGACTCTCCAGTGCTGGTGAGCGGTATATTCCCCAGTGCGAGCAAGCCCTGCTTATGCTGGATCAGGCCAAGCAGAACATGAAAGATAATCTGGATATTGTTGATGGCGAGCTGCGTATCGCTCTGTCATCGGATCTGGGTCGTAATCTGGTGACACCCTGGCTGGATGAATTTATGCAGACCCACCCCGACGTGAGTCTAAGAGCCAATGTCAGCGACAGTAATATCGATTTTTACCGCGACTCGGTCGACATGGCGCTACGCTATGGCTCAATCGACGACGCCAATCTGTATGGGTTCAAGATCTGTAATATCCCGGGCATACTCTGTGCGACACAGGGTTACCTCGATAAACACGGCACCCCTCAGCACCCGCACGATTTACCGGCGCATAACGGACTTTTTTACCAGCTGCATGACATCCTGCACGATGTCTGGCGTTTTTCCCATCAGGGACAAGTCTACAAAATAAAAATGAGCGGTAACCGGGCCTCCAATGATGGTGACCTCGTCAGACGCTGGTGTGTGGCAGGCAAGGGCCTGGCGGTGAAATCCTGTTTGGATATGTCCGCAGACCTGCTATCAGGCAAGGTCGTGAACGTCATGCCCGCGTTCAGACCCAGAACGACGCAGCTCTGGCTGGTATTCCCGAGCAGGCAGTCGATAACGCCGGCCGCCAGGTTACTCAGGGATATGCTGAAAGCAAAGACCCGCGCTATTCTGAATCAACTGATTCAGGCTGGGATCTTGGACAAAAGCGTGCTGGACTCTTAGCCAGCCCGACACGCAGTCAACCCCGCAGCCTTAGTCACGCTTGCCGATAAACTGCTCACGGACCACCTGGTTAAAGGCGTCGACATATTCCGGGTCAAACTGGGTGCCTACGTTACCATTAATTTCCGACATGGCACTGAGCAACGAACGACGATAGCTGCGATCCGGGCGTTCATTGGTCACGGCGTAGAACGTATCCACAATGCTCAGAATCCGCGCTCCGGGGACAATCTGAGTACCCTTCAGCCCCTGAGGGTAGCCGTTACCATCGAAACGCTCATGGTGCTGGCGGACAGTCTCGGCTGCCGCCTGCCAGCGTTCGATTCGCTCCAGCATACCGGCGCCAATCTCGACGTGTGACTCGACAATGCGCTGCTCTTCACGGGTAAACTCGGTTTGTTTGTTAAACAAATTATGCGGAACCAGCGCCATCCCCATATCGTGAATGCACAGCGCGGCCTCCAGTTGCACCGGGTCAACGACATGACCCAGCAAGCGGTTAAGTGCACTGGCCAGATTGATGGTTTCTTCAGTTCGTCGCTTCCAATAGACACTCAGCTGATCAATCTTTAACGCCATATCATGGAAGAACTTCAGGTCCGCGTCTAAGGAGGATACCGGCGCGACATCAGCGCCTGCGGGCAACTCGTCGGCCGTCAAAGCGCCCAGTTCGACCAGGGCATTCTGCAGCATGGCCATACGCTGCCCATCGCCACTGTCACGCACACCGCTGATCAGTTGTAATAACCAATCGACCTGTTCCTGACTGCCAACCCCGGTTTGGCGAATCGCGCTGATCAGCTGTTCAACCTGGACGATCACTTCCAGAATCAGATCACCAATACCGTTGTTGTAGTCATAATGACCGGCGCGGATATTGGTCACCAGATCTTCAAGGACATGGACGATCTGCGCCGCCTGATCCAGGTTCACCATGGTGCAGTTGCCTTTCAGCGAATGCATATGGCGAAACAGCTGGTGCACATTTTCTTCATTGGGATCAACGCTCAGGTCGCAGATGCAGGCCTGAATATCGGCAACATTATCTTGAAAACAATCGTTAAAATCGTCGGCAATATCGGAGGGTAAGCTACTGAACTCAGGGTTTTCAAAGGTTGCCATGGTCAACTCGATCAAGGGCTCCGACCTGGGGAGCGGATTCAATTCAATACCGCAATAAGACTCACTGTATCGCAATGGTCCGCCATTATGACAGGTCCGAAACCGGAGTCCAGACACGCCCTAAGACGGCACCTATCTTCAGCCTGTGCTGAATTCACCACAAATATAGATACTGGTTATGGTGAGGAACAACAGGTAGCCAACCTGTTTCACCCGGCCAAGTCAGGTTTTATCACGGCATGCCAGCACCAGCGCCCAGAATTCGGAAAAATCATTCACCACCACATCGGGCTTATACGGGTGCAGCTCGCTACCGGGAAAGATTTTATCCAGCCAGGGTTGATCCCACTGCGCGCCGTTGAAAAACACCGCGGTCATACCCGCCCGTTTGGCCGCGATCACATCGGTGGTACTGTCACCCACATACCAGATCGCCGGGCTGACCGGCAAATCGAGCAGCTCAGCAGCCATAACCAACTGTTCCGGGTGCGGCTTTCTGCGCGGGGTATCATCGCCACAGACCGCACAGGCAAACAGCTCGGTCCAGCCGGTTCCGTCTACGGCTGCCAATTCATAGACAAAAAACTCACGATCGCGATTGGTAATCACGCCAACACTGAGCAGTTTATTCAACGCGATCAGCATCTGCTTAACCTGCGGCTCAAAAGGCAACACCGTGCCGTAGTGATTACGGTAATGGCGGTTAAACACCGTGTGCGCGATCTGCTTGGCCTCCTGGTCACTGCCAAATAACACTTCGAAGATGTCCGTACGGGAAATCTTGCGGTCGGCTTTAACCCGGGGGTGCAGCTGGCAGTAGCTCTGCACATACTCCACCAGACGCGCATCTTCGGATGACTTGCTGGACCCGGGCTCAACCATTCGATCCAGAAGGCCGATTTCACGCATCTCCGGCAACATATCATCCACCGCGTGATACATCGCATCCAGGGTATCGACCAGTGTTGCGTGCCAGTCGAATAAAATCGCCGTCGGTTGGCTGATGCTGGCCATCGCAGGATGCCAGTCAGGCTCCAATCGGGGCGGCGGCGCTTGCGGGGGCTTAACGCCTCGCGGTCGAACCTCAGCCACGCTGGTATTAAACAGCGCCTCCCCTTTTGCCTGTTGATTGACCTGCAGGGTTTGCAGTATTTCAAATAACTCATCAAAGCTGTTAACCACGGCGTCAGGGCTGCAGCCGGGGTTACTCGCAAACAAGCTGTCCAGATATTCGGGTGGCGACAACGCCCCGTTAAAGAAGATCGCACTCACACCGGCATTTTTTGCCGTCACCATATCCTGATAGCTGTCACCGATATACCAGCAA
>JBFGYY010000075.1:0-10031 GCA_041587095.1 Motiliproteus sp.
GAAAATGTGGCGGTGGGGCAGGGATTCGAACCCTGGGTAGGCTATTAACCTACGCCGGTTTTCAAGACCGGTGCTTTCAGCCACTCAGCCACCCCACCGCAGAGGCCGTGCATGATAGCGAATCCAGAATTTGTGTCAACCCTTGTGTGCGTATTTATTGGCAATGCCTGGCTGCCACACTCTGCGGGCAGGGCAGGTTTGCCTGCCATCGTCACTTATTACCGCTTATTCAGGCGCGGTTCATTGTTCAGGTCTAAACTGGTAAACCTCAGCGCCATGATTCGTTCGGCAGGCTAACAGGCTGGCCTCAGAGACCAGCAAGCCCGCTACGCAGCCGCTCGAAAGGACGCTGGGCAACAGGCATGGATACCTGTTTTCTACCCATTAATGGTAAATATTGCTGGCCATGCTGCTGATCGTACGCAGGCTTGTCACCGGCGCAGATAAAGCCTTGTGATACAGACCGGCTAACCCGGCAGATACCGGAAGGGTTGTGCAAATTTATAAACAATTCGTCTTAGCTGAGTATTTTAATCAACAACCGTCCAATATATTAAAACTAGATGACGAATATATTTGACAGCGCTTAAAATATTTGCATTGACCGATTGGATAAAGATAATGTTACCCACTACCGGGTCGGGCTCTTTGCGCCCTGGATCAAGGACTATCTGGTGACTCCTGTATTAGGGTGACGGAACCGGCAATAATGGACCCTTTGTTAGACCAAACCATAAAAATCAGAAACAATTTTGGGATAGCCAATAATGAAAACGATGCAAAAGACTCTCCTTAGCCTGGGCGTCTCCGCCCTGATCGCTGGCACAGCACAGGCGGAAATCAAAATCGCACTGGCAGGCCCAGTCACTGGCCCGGTTGCCCAGTATGGTGATATGCAGTTTGTTGGCGCCAATATGGCGATCGAACAGATCAACAAAGCAGGCGGTGTTAACGGTGAGATGCTCAAAGGCGTCATGTATGACGATGCCTGTGACCCGAAACAAGCCACCGCAGTTGCCAACAAAATTGTTAACGATGGCATCCAGCTCGTAGTCGGCCACCTGTGTTCAAGCTCTACCGAGCCGGCATCTGACATTTACGAAGACGAAGGCATTCTGATGATCACCGCCGCGTCGACCAGCCCGACCATCACTGAAAAAGGCTATCAGTTAGTCTTCCGGACCATCGGCCTGGACAGCCTGCAGGGGCCGTTTGCCGCCGACCATATCATCAAATCCGTCAAGCCTAAGCGCGTAGCCGTTATCCACGACAAGCAGCAGTACGGTGAAGGTCTGGCCAGCTCGGTTAAGAGTGAGCTGGACAAAGCCGGTGTCAAGGTTGTGATGTTTGAAGGTGTAACCTCTGGCGACAAAGACTTCTCTGCGCTGATCGGAAAACTGAAGAAAGAAAATGTCGACTTCGTTTACTACGGAGGCTACCACCCCGAACTTGGCCTGATCTTGCGCCAGTCGCGCGAAAAAGGTTTCGATGCGAAATTTATGGGGCCTGAAGGCGTGGGTAACCCGGATATCACCGCCATCGCGGGTGAAGCATCTGAAGGCCTGCTGGTAACGCTGCCCGACAGTTTTGAAAAAGACCCGCGCAACGCTGGCCTGGTTGCCGCTTTCAAAGCGAAGAATCAGGATCCTAGCGGCGCGTTTGTCTTCCCCGCCTACTCCGCCGTGCAGATCATGGCGGACAGCATTAAGGCCGTTGGCAGTGTCGACACCATGGATATGGCACAGCACATGCGCAAATCGACCTTTAGCACGCCAACGGGTCAATTGGGCTTCGATGCGAAGGGCGACCTGAAAAAGTTCAGCTTTGTCGTCTATAATTGGCACGCCGACGGCAGCAAGTCAGCTGTTAAATAAGGCCACTCCTGCTTAGTAGAGCACCCTCTTTTCACAAGAAAGGGGGTGTTTTTTTTGAGGGTCACGAGTCCTATGCTTGAAGCTATTCTCTATTTCATTCAGCAACTGCTGAACGGCCTGACCATCGGTAGCACCTACGCGCTCATCGCGATCGGTTACACCATGGTTTACGGCATTATCGGTATGATCAACTTTGCCCACGGCGAAGTGTATATGATCGGTACCTACGTATCCTTTATCGTCATCGCAGGGTTAACCTTCCTGGGATTGGAAAATCTGCCTTTGATCTTTATGGCGGCCCTGCTGGTCAGCATGGGTGTCGCAGCGGCCTATGGCTTTACCATAGAACGCGTCGCCTACCGCCCGCTGCGTGGTCAACCGCGCCTGCTGGCGCTGATCTCCGCGATCGGCATGTCGATATTTCTGCAGAACTTCGTGCGCATCTCCCAGGGATCACGCGATATCGCAATGCCCAGTCTGGTCACCGGCGGCTGGACATTCGGCGACACCAGCAGCTTTGAGGTCAGCCTCAGCTATATGCAGGTGATCATCTGGATCGTGACGCTGGTCACCATGGCAGCATTGACACTATTTATCTCCCGTTCCAAATGGGGCCGCGCCTGCCGCGCCTGCTCTCAGGACCTGGGCATGACCAACATGCTGGGCATCAACACCAACAACATCATCGCCCTCACGTTCGTCGTGGGTGCCGCCATGGCTGCCGTCGCCGGTTTGCTACTGGGAATGTACTACGGTGTCGTGAACCCCTATATCGGCTTTATCGCCGGACTCAAAGCCTTTACCGCAGCCGTACTGGGTGGAATTGGTTCAATACCCGGCGCCATGCTTGGTGGCATCCTGCTGGGCGTCACCGAAGCCATGACCTCGGCTTACTTTAGCAGCGAGTATAAGGACGTGGTCGCATTTGGCCTGCTGATAACCATACTGCTGTTCCGTCCCAGCGGACTACTCGGCAAACCTGAGGTGGAGAAAATCTGATGAATAGAACCCTCTACCCCGCCATCTTCGCCTCAATTATCATGCTGGTACTGACCAGCCTGATGCTGGGCGTCAACCTGAAAACCGAAGGGATCGCCCTGACCCTGGAAGGCGCCGATCAACAGACCTGGATCGCCATCGGCGCCGCAACACTGGTGGTGTTCTTTTTCCAGCTGTTTCGCGCGCAGATCACCAGTGCGATAAAACTGCCGGCACTGCCCAGCGTGGACAGTGTCCTGCCCGCAGGCCAGCAGCGGGACAATCTGACCCGCATCGGTGTGGTGCTGATAATTCTGGGCATGTTTATCTGGCCTTTTTTCGGCTCCCGTGGCGCTGTTGACCTGGCGACGCTGACGCTCATTTACGTGATGCTTGGCCTGGGCCTGAATATCGTTGTGGGCCTGGCAGGCTTACTGGACCTTGGTTACGTCGCTTTTTACGCGGTCGGTGCCTACACGTATGCATTGTTATCGCTGTATTTCGATGTGTCATTCTGGGTTGCGCTGCCCCTGTCAGGACTGCTGGCCGCAATTTTCGGCTTCCTGCTCGGGTTTCCAGTCCTGCGCCTGCGCGGAGACTATCTGGCTATCGTTACCCTCGGATTTGGCGAAATTATCCGGATATTGCTCAACAACTGGACCTCCCTGACCGGCGGCCCCAACGGTATCAGCCGTATTCCGAAGCCCGATCTGTTTGGCCTGGAGTTCACTCGCCGCGCCAAAGGTGAAGGCAACGTCCCTTTTCACGAGTATTTTGGCATCGCTTACGACCCCAGCTACAAGGTGATTTTCCTGTACCTGCTGGCCGTGATTCTGGTGTTGATCACAATCTACGTGATTCACCGCCTTACCCGTATGCCTATTGGTCGTGCCTGGGAAGCGCTGCGTGAAGACGATATCGCCTGTCGCTCTCTGGGACTAAACCCCACCTACATCAAGCTCACCGCCTTCACGATGGGCGCCAGCTTCGCAGGCTTTGCCGGTTGCTTCTTCTCCGCACGTCAGGGCTTTATCAGCCCGGAATCATTCGTGTTTATCGAATCCGCCATTATCCTCGCCATCGTGGTGCTGGGCGGTATGGGTTCTCAGCTGGGCATTATTCTGGCCGCCGTGATGCTGACCGTATTACCGGAACTTGCACGCGAGTTCCAGGAATATCGAATGCTGATGTTCGGCCTGATGATGGTATTCATGATGATCTGGCGCCCCCAGGGTCTGGTACCGATGAAACGCCCCCACCTGGAGCTGAAGCAGTATGACTAGAGCATTATTGGAAGTATCCGGCCTGTCGATGCGCTTCGGCGGGCTACTGGCGGTGAACGGTGTCAGCCTGACCGTGCGTGAAAAGCAAATTGTGTCCGTGATCGGTCCTAACGGTGCCGGCAAGACCACGGTATTTAACTGTATCAGCGGCTTTTACACTCCCACCGAGGGCAGTATTCTGTTCGACGGTGAAGCGGTTCAGGGGCTCAAGGGGCACAAAATAGCCCGAAAAGGCATGGTTAGAACCTTCCAGCACGTTCGGCTGTTTAAGGAGATGACCGTTATTGAGAACCTGCTGGTTGCACAACACCACCAGCTGAACACCAATCTGTTTTCAGGCTTTTTCAAGACCCCGTCTTACCGGCTTGCCGAAGAGGAGGCGATGGAAAATGCCGCCAAGTGGCTCAAGAAGGTCGACCTTCTCGATATGGCGAACCGGGAGGCCGGCAACCTGGCCTACGGGCAGCAACGCCGGCTCGAGATCGCCCGCTGTATGGTCAGTGGCCCGAGATTGCTGATGCTTGACGAGCCCGCCGCCGGCCTGAACCCCAATGAAACGCAGGAACTGGATGAGCTGATCTGCAATCTGCGGGACGAGTTCGACGTATCCATCCTGCTTATCGAGCACGATATGGGGCTGGTCATGGGGATCTCTGATCATATCGCCGTTATCAATCAGGGCACGCCGCTGGCCAGCGGTACCCCCGAGCAGGTCCGCGACAACCCGGATGTCATCAAAGCCTACCTTGGAGAAGACTGATGCCAACTTTGCCTAAGTCCTCCTCCGGCCTCACGGCCGTTAATGCCTTGATGCGCACAACCAGCCACACAACCGGGGGAAATGTCTGATGCTGAGACTGGAAAATGTATCCACCCATTACGGCAAAATACAGGCCCTTAACGATGTCTCCCTTGAGGTAAAAAAGGGCGAAATCGTTACGCTGATCGGCGCTAACGGCGCGGGAAAATCGACCTTGATGATGACCATCTGCGGTGATCCTCGCGCCAGCAGCGGCAAGATTTTCTTCAAAGATGAAGAGATCACGCACAAACTCACCGATAAAATCATGCGGACCGGCCTGGCGGTTGTCCCTGAAGGACGACGCACCTTCTCGGCCATGACCGTTGAAGAAAACCTCAGCATGGGCGGTTTCTTTGTCAGCAAAGAACATTACGCCCGCAACATGGCACGGGTCTATGAACTGTTCCCACGCTTAAAAGAGCGTGAGAATCAGCGTGCCGGTACCATGTCCGGCGGTGAGCAACAGATGCTGGCAATTGGCCGTGCGCTGATGAGCAACCCGGAGATGCTGTTTCTCGACGAACCGTCGCTGGGACTGGCACCCATTATCATTCAGCAGATATTCGAGATTATTGCGATGCTGCGGGATGAAGGTGTGACCATTTTCCTTGTTGAGCAAAATGCCAACCAGGCATTAAAAATCGCCGACCGGGGCTACGTGCTTGAAAACGGGCGAATCGTCCTGCACGACACCGGCGACAACCTGCTCACCAACGACGAAGTCCGCAACGCCTACCTAGGCGGCTAACTTCGCCCGGGCGTGTACAAGACCCCACAGGCGGCCTCCTCGCGGAGGTCGCCTGTTTTACTTAACATCCCTCCCCGCCTTTGTTGTCACTAAAGACCGCCACGCGCTTGTATAATCCTCACGTTAAGCAATACTTACTGACGGAAAGAGCAACTTCATTCCCTGCATTCAGCAACTAATCGCATCAACCTGTTATTTTTTAGTCAGCCTACAGTGTTTCGGCAATCTAACACGGTGCCATAAGCCTAAAATGCGATGGCCAGTCACACACCGGGAGCATGTTCACCGGATCAGGAGTGAGATCTATGAAGCGGTTAACCCTCATTCGCCACGCGACCTCGCACCCCAGCGCTGAAACGGGCTCTGATCATGACCGGTCCCTGACAGAGCGGGGCCTGGAAGAGGCAACGCAAATGGCTGCTGTTTTAGCCGATCAGAGTGCCCCCCCCCAACTAATTCTCAGCAGTAGCGCCAAGCGCGCATTGACCACGGCACATATCTTTGCAGAGGCACTTGCCTACCCGCAACAGGAGATAGAACTGCTGCCAGAGCTTTACAGTGCCTACAACACGACACTGATCAACCTGATACAGAGTCAGGACGACAACATCCAGCATATCGCGCTGATCGGTCACAACCCGGCTATCAGCGAGTTCAGCCAATATCTCAGCGGCAAGCGAACCGGCATGTCACCCGCTACCGTCATACAGTTACAGCTCTCGATAACACAGTGGTGCGAACTGGCAGAGAATTGCGCGACCATCCAGCGCGAGCAGCGCCCCAGCCTTGCACAACTCGGTTGACGCTTCGGCAGCAGCGTTTATGATGCTCGATTTAGCGGAGTTTTGTCATGCTGCGAATGTGGCGAAAAGCACGCACTAACCGCATGCTGCAACAGGCTATTCACCACCAGGATGCCATCCGACTGGCAAAAGCGCTGGCAAAAGGTGCTGATCCGACCCGGCATTATGTAGTCAAGACGTCCTCATCCCCTGCACGCTCGCCGCTCTGGCACAGTATCGAAACCGGTTTTAGCGACGGCGTGCGCTTACTGCTCAGCCAGGAACAAACCCGGCCGGGCCGAGAGAGTGAGCATGCCGAGTTATTAATTGCGGCTATTCAGCACCCGCAAAACAGCCTGGCACTGCTCAACGAGCTGCTGGTCGGTAAAATCAGCGCCGAAGCCCTCTCCAGCAAGGCGCTGTTTACTTGCCTCGCGTTGCCAGCGAACCAGATTTCACTGCATATCGATCGCCTGCTGCAATACGGTGCCGATATCGACGCAAAAGACAGCCAGCAGCGCACGCTGCTGCACCACCTTATGCAACGGGAAGATCAAAACACCCTGGGCATGCTGATCAATGCCGGAGCCACACCACCGAGTGATCTTGACGAGATTCACTGTAGCGACGCCATCAAGCAGTTCGTGCGGCGCCTGCACAGTGATCTGGCCACCCGCCGAATGCTGGATTCGCGTTAAAAAGTCTTACCTGCGCTCAAAAATTCCCAGCGAACCCGCCAGTCAGCCACTATATTTAATCCGTGGAGCCTGTTAACTATTCCGGATCAAGCTGCGCCTGTCCTTTCCAGTGCGAGCAGCGCACACGCTGTGAGTTATCATCAATTTGAAAGGCACGACATTATCCGGCCAGATCGGGCAGCGGATGCGACGCGAACAAGACACAGGCTGGCAGGGTAAAATCAATGCTGTTGATCGTTGAGCAAAAGGGTAAGCATATTCAAAGCACAGCGAGAGACTTCTTTGGTTACCGCCGTGCAGGGCGACTTGGCGACCGAGAGAGCCTGTTCTTCCTGTTCTTTCTACTCCTGCTGAGCTCCGCGGGGTACGCGCAAGAAGCATCCTTAACGTCTGTGACACTGCAATTACGCTGGCATCATCAGTTTCAGTTTGCCGGCTACTATGCGGCACAACAGCAGGGATTCTTTAAGGACGCCGGTTTCGACGTTACCATTCGGGCCGGAGCACCCGGACGCGAACCGGTGGGAGAAGTGCTTGCGGGCCGGGCACAGTTCGGGGTTGGGAACAGTGAGGTACTGTTTCAGCGACTGCTTAACAAACCCCTGATCGCCCTCGCCGCCATCTACCAGCATTCACCGTCGGTTCTGCTGGTCCGCCAGGATAGCGGCATTCGGACCGCACAGGACCTTATCGGGCGAAAAATCATGACCGTCGGCATTGAAGACGATGCCGATCTGATGGCCATGTTCCGCAACGAAGGGATTGATCCCAAGCAGATTAATTTTATTAAAAGCAGTTACCAGATAGCCGACCTGATTGAGGGACGTACCGACGCCTTCAACGCCTATATGACCAACGAGCCGTATTACATGCAGAAAAATGCGGTGCCGTTCAACATCATCAGCCCCACCACCTACGGCGTCGATTTCTACAGCGATATCCTGTTCACAACAGAATCGGTTAACCAGCACAATCCGGACGGGGTGCGCAGGTTTCGGGAAGCCGCTCTCAAGGGCTGGAGCTACGCGTTGCAGTACCCCGAAGAAATCATCAAACTGATCCAGAACGAATACGGCTCCGATAAATCTATCGAGCATCTTCGCTTTGAAGCCGAGGCAATACGCCCACTGATCATGGCGCATATCGTTGAGATCGGGCATATGAATCCGGGGCGCTGGGCGCATATGGCCGACGTATTTGCACGCGAAGGTATGATCGATCCAAACTATTCCCTCGAAGGATTTATTTACGACCCGAACCCTGCCAGCAACTACCTGCAGTGGCGCCGAACTGCGTTTATCCTGATGGCTGTTATCGCCATCATCGCCATCACCTCCCTGATATTGTTTCGATTCAACCGCAAGATGCGTCACGAAATAGACTGCCGTCGGCAGACCGAAAGGGAGCTGGAGCGACAAAAAGCATTATTTGAAGCGATTTTTAACGGCACCCCCGACGCCACACTGTTTTGTAACAACGAACGAAAAATTCTTATGTGCAACCCGGCCTTCACCGACATCTTCGGTTATTCACCGGAAGAGATCATCGGCTCCACAACTGCGCAACTTTATCAGAACAAACAACATTTTATCGATCAGGGCGAACTGCGCTACAACAGCAACACCCCCACTGAACTGAAAATACCGCCCTACGAAATCAGCTACCAACGCCGCAACGGTGAAATATTCCCCAGCGAAACACAAGGGGGATGGGTCATCAATAATGAAGGGCTGGTTCTTGGCTACGTCGTGGTTATTCGCGATATAGGCCCGCTGAAAGAGGCGCAGAAAGAGATCGAAAAGCTGGCGCTGACCGACGCATTAACCGGCATTGCCAACCGCCACCAGTTTGAAAACCGCCTGCAGGAATCCCTGAAGCTCGCCCAGCGAACCAGCGCATCGGTTGCACTCATCATGATCGATCTGGATAAGTTTAAGCCGGTCAACGACACTTTCGGCCATCCGGTGGGCGACGCTCTGTTACGCTATGTGGCAACACTACTCAGCGAACAGTTTCGCACCACCGACACGGTTGCCCGAATTGGCGGTGACGAATTCGCTGTGGTGGTTTTTGCGCCCGAGCCCTCGGATACCATTATGCCAGTGGCACGTTTTCTTGATCAGCTCAGTCGCCCCATTACACTCAAAGGTCACCACCTCGATGTCACGGCCAGCGCAGGCATTGCACTCTATCCCGCAGATAGCCTGAGCGCGACCGAGCTGATAAAGATGGCTGATGCAGCCCTTTACCAAGCCAAGCACAACGGGCGCAACCGATACGTGCAGCATGGCAAGCCGGCAGGGATCAAAGCCGCACCGGCCGCTTTCAAGGCGACACGGAACTGAGAAAACATAAAATAACGCCCTAACAGGACCGGATGAGTCGCATGAATCAGGACATCACCCAAACGATACTCAAGCTGCATCGCGAAATTCGACACAATTGCCATCACCTGACCCGGATGTCGATCGCCCTGTATGATGAAACCACCGGCATGCTGAACAACTTTTCCGATAGCTGCGAACGGGAATCCACGTTTATGGGTTATCAGGCACGTCTGGACGATGTGCCGTCACTGAAGGCGATAGCCATCTCTAACAAACCCAGAATATTGGAAGATATCGCCAGTTTCCCGAGGCCGGCCTCAGTCACTAGCCATCATACCCGCGAGCTTATTTCGGCCGGATACCGCTCCAGCTATACATTGCCGCTACGTTACAACCAGAGTTTTCTTGGCTTCCTTTTTTTTGACTCGGATGAAAAAAACTATTTTTCTGAGGAGGTTACAACCCACCTGCAAACTTACGCGCAATTGATCACCGCGCTGATTTTCAGTCAACTGTTTGCCATTAAAACTCTGGATGGC
>JBFGYY010000076.1:0-10000 GCA_041587095.1 Motiliproteus sp.
GCCGGATCGGCGCCCGCTGATTCAGCCGCGCTGGAAGGGGTAGACAGAACCCAGTTGCAGGATCTGAGTCAGTTCATCCAACGCGGTTCTCGATTCTGTTAACAGCTGCGGATCGGCCAGATCGGCTTCGCTGAGGCGGTCACGGTAGTGGTTGTCCACCCATCGGTTCAGGCGGCTGAAGAGGTTGTCATTCATCAGCGTCGCCTGGTTGGTTGCCGCCAGCTCCCGGGCGTTCAGTACGACCCGCAGTCTCAGGCAGGCAGGGCCCCCACCGTTGCTCATGCTCTGTTTCAGGTCAAATACCTGGATGGCTCCGATGGGGTTGTCGGCCTGTTGCACACTTTCCAGCACGCGCCATACGCGCGGATTATTCCGACACTCTTCGGGAACGACGATCAGCATGCTGCCATCGGCCCGGCTGAGCAGCTGGCTGTTAAACAGATAGCTGCTGATGGCATCCTGTACGCTCAGCTGTTCACTGCTGACCTCGACAATATGCAGTTGTTGCTCGCCGAAGGCGTGTTGCAGCGCTTGTTTTACCGCGCCTTGATCAAGAAACGCTTCTTCATGGCAAAACAGGAGGTTGCGGTTACCGACAGCGATGACATCGTTGTGGAACACGCCCTGATCGATCACGGCGGGGTTTTGTTGTGCGTAGACCACTTTGCTGTCACTCAGCTGGTGAACGCGGGCAATGGCTTGCGAGGCTTCCGCCGTCTGCCGCGCGGGATAGCGGGCGGGGGCGGGGCGGCTTTCATCAAAAGCGTGGCGTCCGTAGACAAAAAATTCAACGCCAGCGTCTGCGTAATCATGGCAAAAACGGGTGTGATTCGCCGCCCCTTCATCGCCAAAATGTTCGACGCCGGGCAGCGCTTTGTGATGGCTGAAATGCGTGGCATCGGCAAAGGTCGCCTGCAAGATGCGCCCGGTGGTTTCATGTTCGATCGAGCGGTGAAACTTGTTGGTCAGGTTGGCGGGTGTGAAATGCACGCGTCCATCGCGGGTATCCGCGCTGGGTGAGATGGTGGCGGCGTTGGCTGTCCACATGCTGGACGCCGAACAGCAGGCAGCCAGTATGCGAGGAGCCTGTTTGGCGGCCTGTGACAGTACCTGCGCATCACTACCGCTAAACCCGAGCTGACGCAGGGTTTGCAGGTCGGGGCGCTCCTGCGGTGCGAGAACGCCTTGTACCAGCCCCATCTCCTGCAGCGCCTTCATTTTTTCCAGCCCCTGTTTCGCCGCGAGTTTGGGGTTGGATGCGGCCGCCTGATTCTGTTGCGAGGCGACATTGCCGTAAGATAGGCCGGCGTAATTGTGGGTCGGTCCGACCAGGCCATCAAAATTGGCTTCAAATGCGTTCATGGGTTCTCCTGGAGAAAACTGCGGGCTCTCTTTCTTGTTGTGTGTCGCACCCATGGTGAGGGTGCGTTTATCCGTGGCCGTTAACGATGTGCTCGCCTGTCAGCGGGTTTACAGGCCGGAAATGGAAATGGGCCCGGCCTGGCCGGGCCGGTGTGACTCCATTGAGGGCTATGCTATAGGCTGCGTTGCCGGTCGGTCAGACGACGTTAAAGGGTCAGGCCCGGAGATAACTGCGCGGGCAGGCTTACCTGGTCCGCTTCGAGGCTGGCGACCGGGTAGGCGCAGTAATCCGCCGCATAATAAGCGCTGGCACGGTGATTGCCGCTGGCGCCGATCCCCCCGAAGGGTGCGGCACTGCTGGCGCCGGTTAACTGCTTGTTCCAGTTAACGATGCCTGCCCGGCTCTGCAGCAGAAATTGCTCATATTTGGCGCGGTTATCGCTGAGAATACCGGCGGACAGGCCAAAGCCTGTGCGGTTGGCCAGCGCAATGGCCTGATCGAAATCGCTATAGCGGATTACCTGCAGCAATGGCCCGAAGTACTCATCGTCGGGCAGGTCTTTGATCGCACTGACTTCGATCAGGCCGGGGGAGGTCAACCCGGTACCGGCGCTCAGTTTGCGTGCTTCCACCAGGCTAACACCGCCCAGGGACTGCAGGTTAGTCTGCGCGGCCAGAATGCCATCGGCAGCCTGCTCGGAGATCAGCGAGCCCATAAAGGGTTGCGGCTCGTCATCATAGCGGCCAACCCTGATCTGCGTGACCGCCGTGCTTAATGCGGCAATAAAGGCATCGCCGGCATCTCCCGAGGGGACCAGCAAGCGGCGGGCACAGGTGCAGCGCTGACCGGCGGTGATATACGCCGATTGGAGGGTGTCATGGACCGCGGCTTTCAGGTCGCTGACTTCATCGACGATCAGCGGGTTGTTGCCGCCCATTTCCAGCGCCAGAATTTTACCGGGGTGGCCGGCAAACTGCTGATGCAGCAGGTGGCCGGTACGCGAGCTGCCGGTGAAAAACAGACCGTCGATTTCCGGGTTGGCTGCCAGTGCCATGCCGGTATCTTTCTCGCCCTGGAGCAGGTTCAGTACGCCGGCGGGCAGGCCGACCGTTTCCCAGATCTGGAACATCAGCTCGGCGACGCGCGGCGTCAGTTCGCTGGGTTTCAGTACCAGGGTGTTGCCGGCCAGCAGTGCGGGAACGATATGCCCGTTGGGCAGATGGCCGGGAAAATTGTAGGGGCCGAACACCGCTACCACGCCATGGGGCTTGTGGCGAAGCATCGCCCGCGCACCGGGTACGTCGGATTCCTTGCTGCCGGTGCGTTCGCTATAGGCCCGGATAGAAATCTCGATCTTGCCGATCATGGCGGCAACCTCGGTGCGGGTCTCCCAGAGCGGTTTGCCGGTTTCGATGGCGATGGCCTGAGCCAGATCTTCGCGGCGGTTCTCGAGTGCGGTGCCGAAGGCGCGCACTTTTTCTGCCCGGGCTTCGAAGCCGGCGGCAGCCCAGGCCGGGAAGGCACGCCGGGCGGCCAGCAGGGCATCGTTGACCTGGGATGCGCTGGCGCTGTTGCCTTGCCAGATGCTGTTTCCCTGCGCGGGATTGAGTGATTCAAAGGCGGCGCCCTGGCCGCTAACCCATTGACCATCGATAAACAGTGAGTGGCTCATATCAGAAACTCCTTCGTGTCGACAGCGGCACCACACGCAGGGTGTCGCCGGCTTGTACATTCAGTGCCTCGGCGATGGCCGGGGTCACGGTGGCTATATGGTTGCCCTCGAGGGTGATCGGGGTGATACAGCAGCGAAACCCGCGCAGCTGAGTGTTGGCGATCAGGAAAGGTTCACCCTGAGGCGCCTGTTCGGCGATCTGCACCTTGCAGTAACGGCTTTCGCGTACGGCGCGGATATCCCGCACCTTGGTTTCCAGTAACGGGCCGGCATCGAAAATATCGATATAGCCGGTATAGCGGAACCCTTCGTTTTCCAGCAGATGGCGGGCTGGCGTCGTGTTGTCATGGGTCTTGCCGATGGTGTCGCGAGCCTTTTCCGGCAGCAGGTTGGTGTAGATCGGATTGCGCGGCATCAGTTCGGCGATAAATACCTTGTTCTGCCCGGATAGCTGGTCGGCCTGGGCAAAATCGATGGAAAAGAAGTGGCGTCCCAGACCTTCCCAGAACGGTGAGACGCCATCGGGGTCGGAATAGCCGCGCATTTCGGCAATCACCGTTTCGGTGAAGCGCTGCGGATATTCGGCCATAAACATGAACCGGGACTTGGACAGCAGGCTGCCGTTCTTGCTGTGGCGGTAATCGGGGTCAAGAAACAGGGTGCAGATTTCAGAGCAGCCGGTGTGGTCGTTGCTGAGCGTCAGGGTGTTGATCGGATTGTAGACATTCAGTTCACGCGAAGCGTGCACCAGGGTTCCGACGCGGTAGTTATACCAGGGGTCGTGCAGGCCGACGGCAGATTCGATGCCGCACAGACCGGCGATCACACCGGTTTCGCGATCTTCGAGCACGAACAGATACAGGGCTTCGTGCAGCGGTTTTTCTGCGGCAAATGACTCCAAAGCCCAGTCCAGTTTGCGCCTGACTGCGGGCTCGTCCGGCTGCAGAGAGGTGAATCCCGGTCCGGTTTTCTGGGCCAGCGCCCAGAGGGCATCCCAGTCGTTTGCCTGGATGGGGCGGATCAGCATCATAGTGATCGTTGTCCTTGTTGCGATCTGCTGTCAGCGACATGTATGCCGCTGGCAGTTGGTTAATGGGTATCGATAGAGCCAGGTTAACGGGTTGTAACCCGCGATAACCTTCGGGGGTTGTGCCCCGGCGCCTAAAGGTTCAGAGGGTGCGCGCGCAACGTATCCCCCTCGGCAACACCCAGTAGCTCAGCCTCTTGTGCACTCAGGCAGGGTTGCTGGCTGTCCAGTGTGGCGATCAGGCAGCGGAACTGTTCCAGCTGGGTGTTGGCGACCAGTGTCGGTACGCCGCGGGTCTGCGCTGCGCAGCGTAGCGTCAGGGTTGTGCTGTCGCGCAGGGTGCGGATCTGATCGCTGCGCACTTCCAGCGTCGGCCCCGCATCGAAGATGTCGACATAGCCCCGGTGCTCGAAGCCTTCGGCTTCCAGCAGTGCCTGAATAGCGGCAATATCCGGGCGCGACTTGCCGATTACCGACTGTGCCGCAGCGGATAGCAGCGGCACATAGACCGGGTAATGGGGCATCAGGTCCGCAATAAAACTTTTTGACTGGATGCCCGTCAGGTAGTTGGCACGGGAAAAGTCCATGCTGAAAAAATGCTGACCCAGTGCTTCCCAGAAGGGCGATTTACCCGCCTCGTCCAGCACCCCCTGCAACTCGACCAGCGTCCGGTCGGCAAAGCGCTGACGATGGCTGGCCATAAACAGCAGCCGTGCCCGAGACAGCAGGTTCAGGGTTTCGGGGCTGCGGTATTGCGGGTCCAGAAACAGCGTACACAGGCTGCTGGAGCCGGTGTGATCCTGGCACAGGTGCAGCGCCGGGATACGGTTGTGTATCTGCAGATCGCTGGACGCATGCACCACCTGATCGATCCGGTAGCTGTAAAAGGGTGATTTGAGACCGACGGCCGCATCGATACCTGAAATGCCGACCAGCGCCTGGGTTGCGCTGTCAATCAGGGCGAAGTGATAGGTCTCGCCGCCGGGTGCTTGTATCTCACTGCGCAGTGCCTTTTGAGTGGCGCCGATCAGTTCCGACAGGTGGTCGCGATTGGCAGGCAGGGTTGTCATGCTGCCGCCCGCGACAACCGCCAGTTGTTCCAGGGCCTGAATGTCAGCAAAATTAACCGGTCTTACTATCAGCATGCGGTTTTCTCCAGCCAGCTATGGTCGTCGCTCGCGGCGAGTTTCAGCAGCAGCAACGCACTTAGTTTGGCGCGTTGGCTCAGGCTGCTGACCAGTAAATATTCGTCGGCACTGTGAATTTTGCCGCCCTGCACACCCAGCGTGTCGATGTTGGGCAGTCCGGCGGCGGCGAGATTATTGCCGTCACAGCAGCCGCCGGTGGGCAGCCACTGCAGATCCATATCCAGCGCTTGACCACAGTCGCGCACCAGTTCAAACAGGCGCAGGTTGGCCGGGCTCAACAGTTTGGGCTTGCGGCCGAACTGGCCATGCAGTTCCAGACTAATACCGTCGCGTTGACCGATGCTATCGATCAATGTCCGGATCTGCTCCAGGCACCATATCTCGTCATCGGGGTGCTGCAGACGAATGTTAAAGCGGGCGATGGCGGTGTCCGGGACGATGTTCACCGCGCCGCCGCCCTGGATAAATCCGGGGTTGATGGTGACCCCGCTGCGTTGACCGTTGAGGTCGTCCAGGGCGCTGATAAAGTCGCACAGGGCGCGAATGGCATTGCGGCCCAGATGATGTTCGCGACCGGCGTGCGCCGCGCGTCCGCGGGCAACAACGCTGAAATTGCCGCTGCCCTTGCGCTCGCCGGCCAGATTACCGTCCGGGAAACTTGGCTCATAGATCATGCCAAGATGGTGGCGCCGGGCGGACTCCGCCAGCAGGTGAGCGGAGCTGCCGGAGCCGATCTCTTCGTCAGGATTGAGCAGAACTTCCCAGCCGATGCGATCTGCCCAGGGGCTGCGCTCCAGGGCTTCGAGGGCTTTAAACATGAGTACCAGTCCGCCCTTAAGATCAGCAACGCCCGGGCCATTAAGGGTGTTGTCGTCCAGCCAGCGAATATCCTGAAACGGATGATCAGCGGCGAAGACCGTATCGAGATGCCCGCCGAGTAACACCTGCAGCGGTGCTTCGGGGCGCTTTCGAATCCGTAACGCCCGGCCCAGAGGCTGTTCGATCATATTCCCATCGCTGCCAACGGCGCGGTGCGGCGCTACCTCGATAAACTCCCGCTCACCACCGAGTGGCAGGCTAAAACGATTGATGGCCTCACCTACGGCGTTTACGCCGGCTGCGTTATAGCTGCCGGAATTGATGCGAGACAGCGCGATGGTCGTCTCCAGCATGGTCTCTTGCTGGCTATCCAGCCACGCCAGCCAGGGAGCAAAGGCGGTGTCGTTATGCATAGAGAACCTCGGTTGTAGAGTTGATGGGCAGCATTCGCTTCGTCGGCAGAGTAATTATTGTTGAATTGAACGGCTAATACTGTTGCCAATGCGACCCGGAGTTTTAGGATTCTGACCTGCACGGTGCGTCAAAAGAAGGATCACCCCTGACGGAGGTGCTTTTGTCCGCGTTATGCACTCGCCGGATCCCGGTGCTGTTGGCATGGCATTGCCCGTATATCGGTGGATGCAACAGGTTTATGATTTGGTTTTTTTGCAAAAGTGATTGGGTAAGTGGCTGTTATTCCTCCTATACTCCGTTGCGTTTGATACATTTATATATTCGTGGTTTTTTTGTATTCATGGGTTAATCCCGAGCCGGGTATAAAGGGAAAGCAGATGAAAGATGATTACCGACTGGGGCTTCGGGGTAAACTGGGGCTTCGGGGTAAAACGACCTTGGGGATGGGAACGCTGGTGCTGCTGGCGCTGGCCGTGACGACCCTGACCGGTTATTGGCAATCCAAGTCTATCGCCGAACAAAAAGTGCTGGAACTCGAGCAAAGCAAGCTCTCGGTGTATAAACACGAGATCGAAGGTGCACTGACCCGGCATCGCAATAACCTGTTCTCTCTGCGGGATGTGCCGCCCATTCAGGCGATTGTGCGTGCGCGATCCCACAACCAGGTGGACCCGGAAAGCGGCGATTCGCTGCAGGATTGGCGTGAACGACTGACGACTATTTTCACCGCGTTTCTGAGCAACCAGCCGCAGTATTTTCAGATTCGTTATATCGATGCCGCTGGTGACGAGCTGGTTAAAGTGGAGCGCACACCCGAAGGCGAGGTGTTTGTGGTGCCGGATCAGTCGTTGCAGAATAAAGCTGAATCACTCTACGTGAGTGAAACCCTGCGACTCGCCGAAGGTGAAGCCTACTATTCCGATGTCACCCTGAATCAGGAGCATGGCGTCTATCAGAAACCTTATGTGCCGGTGTTGCGGTTGGCCACCCCCGTTTATAGTCAGGAGAAGCAGCTTTTCGGCCTGATCATTATCAACCTGTCGACGAATACCCTGTTTGCAGATATCCGCCCAGAGGTTAATGGCGTTCAGCGCAGCATCGTGGATGAAAAAGGCTACTACTTAAAGCATCAGGATGAAGGCCGGACGTTCGGTCGCGAAAAAAATACCCGCTATACATTGGCTCAGGATGCGCCTGAGCTGGCGAACGCAGCCAGAAACCTTGATGTGTTTATTGAGCACAATGCCGATGCTGAGGTGCTGAGCGGTTTTCAGAAAATTTATTTTTCGCCGCTGGATAAGACACGCTATTGGTTGCTGACACTGCACGTACCCGAGCATGTGGTGTTTAGCGGTATCGATGCGGCCCTGAACCAGATGCTGTGGGTGTGCCTGGTGATCGGTATTCTGTCGTTGGTTGTCATCGTCTGGTTTGTATCGCGCAAAATTCTCACGCCGGTCACAGAGCTGGCCGCGGCGGCTGAAAAGCTGCAACAGGGCGATTTGACGGTCCGGCTGGACAGCGGGCAGGCAAAGGATGAGTTTAAGACGCTCTACAGGGCGCTGAACGCCTTTGCCGAGAAACAGCAGCTGGACACCGCAAGACTGACCAACGAAGTGGCTATGCAGACCAAGAGCCTGTCGGCCGTGATCGACAATATCGTCGACGGCATCATTACCATCAGCGAGCGGGGAATTATCGAGACCTTCAATCCGGCGGCACGACGAATTTTTGGTTACAGCGACGCCGAAGTGATCGGTATGAACGTCAAGATGCTGATGCCGGAACCTTACCACAGTGAACACGATGGTTATCTGGACCACTTCGTTGCCACCGGTGAAAAGAAAGTGATCGGTATCGGGCGTGAAGTGGTGGGGAGCCGCAAGGACGGCTCGACCTTCCCGATGGATCTGGCGGTGAGCGAAATTGTGATCGATAACGAACGCCATTTTGTGGGTATCACCCGGGACATAACCGAGCGTAAGCGTATCGAACAGATGCAGAAAGAGTTTATCTCGACCGTCAGTCATGAGTTGCGCACGCCGCTGACCTCCATTCGCGGTTCGCTGGGTCTGATCCTCGGGGGGGTGATCGGCGAGTTGCCTGAAAAAGCCCGCGTGCTGCTGACGATCGCGAATAATAACAGCGAAAGGCTGATCCACCTGATCAACGATATCCTGGATATCGAAAAAATCTCCGCCGGCAAGATGCAGTTTGATTTTACCGTGGCGGACATCATTCCGGTCATTCAGCAAGCGGTCGAGTCGAATAAAGGCTACGGTGACCAGCTCGATGTGCAGTTTGTTTTACAAGAGTGTAGCGTTAGCGAGGCGTTGGTGCGTATCGACGAGAAACGCATCGCCCAGGTGATGTCTAACCTGCTCTCTAACGCCGCCAAATATTCGCCGGCCCATGAGCCGGTGACCGTCGATATCGATGTGGGGGCCGAATCGGTGCGCATTTCGGTGCATGATAACGGCGAGGGGATTCCTGACGAGTTCAAAGCGCGTATTTTCAGTAAGTTTGCCCAGGCCGACAGTTCCGATACCCGGCAGAAAGACGGTACGGGACTGGGGCTGAATATCACCAAAGCGATCGTTGAAAAGCATAGCGGCAGCATCGATTTTGTCAGTGAGAAAGGGGACGGCACCACATTTTACTTTGACCTGCCGCTCTGGCGGGATGAGCCAGAGGCGGCTGTACCCGTCGTCGAAATATCAGACTCTGAAATCCCGCTGTTGCTGATTGTCGAAGATGATCGCGATGTATCAACGCTGCTGAGTCTTATGCTGGAAAAACAGGGTTACCGTTACCATCAGGCCTTTAATTACCAGGATGCGGTGGAAAAACTGCAGAACCACCGGTACAGCGCGGTGACACTGGATCTGATGATTCCCGGTGGCAGCGGCGTCAGTTTGCTGCATTACCTTCGTAAGAACGCCGCAACCCGCTATCTGCCGGTTATCGTGGTTTCGGCCAAGGCCAGTGAGGGTAAGCTGCAGGTAGAAAGTGAATCCTTCAGCATGGTGGACTGGATCGATAAACCGATCGATGAGAACCGGCTGATAGACGCGATCGAGTCCGGGCTCTCGCAGGCGGCCAGCAAAGGCGGGCGCATACTGCATGTGGAGGACGACCCGGATATCGCTACGATTGTCGATTCGGTGTTAAGCGATGCCTACGAGGTGGCCCATGCCGGGACGCTAGCCGAGGCACGTCAGCAGCTTAGTGAGGCGCGTTTCGACCTGGTGTTGCTCGATATCGGTCTGCCTGACGGCTCGGGGCTGGATCTGTTGCCACAGCTGAATAGCTTTGATACGCCGATTCCGGTGGTGATCTTTTCCGCCCAGGAGCTGGGGGCGGATATTACTTCGCAGGTCAAAGGTGCGCTGGTTAAGTCCCGCACCGATAACGACAAGGTGATGCAGCAGATCAGGCAGGTGCTGGAAATGAAGCAGCGCCGCGAGTGATCCTTTAAGGCTGTCTCAAAGGGGCGCAGCCAGATCAGCGTGTTTCTGGCTGGCTGGCTGGCTGGCTGCGCAGCGTCAAATCCGCCC
>JBFGYY010000077.1:0-9915 GCA_041587095.1 Motiliproteus sp.
CGCCGCCCACCAGCCCCCCCAGCAGCACCGTACGCAGAAACTCACTCGCCAGCGACAGACTATCGAAAGAAGTCGATACCGCACCGCCCAGCAGGGAAAGAAACAGAGAAAACAGCACAATGGCCGTTCCATCATTAAATAAAGACTCGCCTTCGAGCAGCGTTTCGAGCCGCTTTCTTGAGCTGACTTCACGCAGCAGGGCCACCACAGCCACCGGGTCTGTGGCACTGATTAACGCCCCGAACAGCAAAGCCAGCGGCCAGCTCCACTCCCAGGGCAGCCACCAGCGCACAAAAACGGCTGTCAGCAAGGCGCTGATTAACAAGCCCGGCACTGCCAGGAGCAGTATTTGCGGTAAGGTTCTGCGCAACAAGTGCGGCTCAAGGGAATAGGCTGATTCAAAGATCAGCGTAGGAAGAAAGATAAATAAGATCAGATGCGGGTCCAGGTTAGCCAGCGCCTGCAATGCACTGGCTAACGCCGGCCAATTGCTGGCCACCGACTGTGGCTGACCAGTCCCTTCCAGAACCAGCCAACCCAGGAACAAACCAAATAACATCAGGGCGACCGACACCGGTACGGCGGTGCCGCGCAGAAAAAAACGTAATCCGGCACCACAGAGCAACGCCAGGACAATAATCAGTAGCAATATGACGCCGTGATCCGTCAATGCACCTCCCTATCATCGCGCTTACCAATTAGCCGCTGCGCTTTTGATAACCCGCAGGGGCAGGATGGCTGACAACCTTCCGCTCAGTTGACTTCTGGACCTCCCCCGCGCGCTTATTGACCAAGGAGCAACTTATTCGCCCCAGTGCACAATGACATCATCGATACGATTGCCGTACTGTTGCATGTAGTGGGCAAATTGATTTCTAAACACCAGACCAAGATTTACCCCTTCCACCACGATGTTGTCGATATTCCAACCCGAGCCATTCTCGAACATGCTGTAAACGACGTTGTAAACGCTACCGTCCTTGAGCAAAATGGCTGTCGGGACCTGGGCCCGATCCCCGCTGCTGTCGAGCATTCCTGCACTCACTTCGACCCGATCCAACAAGTCGATTTTTTCCAGCCCCTTGCTGTACGTGGACACCAGCGTCTTCTTAAACACCAGCGTAAAGCGATTCAGTTGCTCATCACTCGCCTGCCTTGAATACTTGCCCATCACCTTCTTCGCTATTCGGGAAAAATCCACCACAGGCCCCAGCTCTTGCTCCATTAAGGCGAAAATATCACTTTCCGGCGTGTTGGCTTGAATACGCCCGGCGTCTACCAGTTGCAAAAATGACTTATACAGGCCATCGATCGCCTGCTCGGGCTTGGCCAGCGTCGCGGCCGCAAACGGCACCCACAGCATTAAAGCAACGGCGCTTATAAAACGTACAATTAACTTGGATTCACGCATCCGTCTATTCCTCAACAAAACCTTATCCGTCATAGCGGACCTTTACCTGCTCGACTACCTGCTCGACTACCTGCTCAAACAATGCCGCGCGTCAAAATGACAGGTTTTTTACTGCAACCAAACCCCAAACCACGCAAGCCAGGCCAATCGCCACCATCACAACTGCCGAACCGATATCCTTTGCCTGACCCGACAACGGATGCAGCTCAGGGCCGATTCGGTCGACGACCGCTTCCAGCGCGGAATTGACCAGTTCCATAAGCAGTACAACGCCCAGCGTCGCTATCAATAACGCAGACTCGGCAAGGTCGTCAGTGATAACAAAACTAAACGGCAGCAACACTACACAGAGTAGCAGCTCCTGACGAAAAGCCGCTTCATGCTTCCAGCAAGCTTTCAGCCCGCTCCAAGAGTAGATACTCGCGTGCCAGATGCGCGCCACCCCTTTTCGGCCCGGTTTGCTCATCGGTTGCTCTGACATTTTAACGCCTCTCGGTTGGCAATGTGACCCGGATTATCAGGCACCGAACTCTGCGACGATCTGATTGCACCAACGCGCCAGTCGATCTGCCGTCAGCTCATGCTGACCATCTTCGTCCAGCGCTAAACCGACGAATTGTGATTTATCCTCGGTCAAAGCCTTAGACGCTTCGAAGTCATAGCCCTCAACGGGCCAGTAACCGATCGGCGTGGCACCTCGGGCCAATACCTTGTCATGCAACAGGCCCATCGCATCGACAAACCATTCGCCATAGCCGATCTGATCACCCAACCCAAACAAAGCGACCTTGCGCCCGGCGAAATCTTGCGTATCAAGGTCCTTCCAGACATCCTCCCACTCGGATTGTATTTCACCGTAGTCCCAGGTAGGAATACCCATAATAATGGACTGATACCCATCGGCGTGACTCAGCGGCTCTTCGGCAACATCAAAAAGATCAACGACATCATCACCAATCAGCGCACGCACCTGTTCGGCGATATCTTCGGTATTTCCTGTTGTTGAGCCATAAAACAGCGCAATTTTCACGTTTTTATCTCTACCCATGAATGAATAAACGAAAGGCAGCCCGTCAGAACTGCCGGTCACTATGATCTGTTAAACGTTTGGTAAGGGGGAAGCCGCCAAGGCTTAAAACAGATAGCGGCAAAAGAACTTTCGCTACTTTTTGGGCGCATTGGGCGCAAATGCACTGATTGCACTCTGAGTCAGGCTTTCCATCTCTTCACGGGCCTTATTCAGAGCCTCCATGTTGCTGCTATTGGTTGCCGAGAGCGCCTCTTCGAGTTCGTGGGCAAAGGCAGCCTGTAATTTGACGATATCCTCCGGTGAGGCACACCGGGATAATTCGTGGGTTTGGCTCAGTGTTTTCTCAACACAGGCTTTGGCACACTCCATCTGCTGCCGAGTCAGGGTTTCCAGCATCCGTGTCTGAATCTCCACCAGTGCTTTTAGTGGCCCCATAGATGCGTTGAACTGTTTATTTAAATCCTGAAACATCTGCGCCCCCCCCTTTCCCTATAATCATTAGCAGGGATTATAAGCAATGCATGTTTGCGCTGTACAGCAGCGGGACGACACAGCGACAATCACCCACCAGAACAACCGCATCAAGGAGGTTTCACATGAGATTACTGCACACAATGCTACGGGTTACAGATCTGGACAAATCAATCACATTCTATACCGAGCTGCTGGGCATGCGTTTACTACGCCGGAAAGATTTTCCCGAGGGTAAATTTACCCTGGCATTTCTCGGTTACGGTGAAGAATCAGATACAACCGTTCTGGAGCTTACGCATAACTGGGATACCGCCGGCTACGACATGGGCAACGCTTACGGGCATATCGCCATTGAAGTCGACGACGTGTACAGCGCCTGCGACGACATCAAGAGCCGTGGCGGACGCGTGGTGCGTGAGGCGGGCCCAATGGCACACGGCTCAACCGTACTGGCCTTTGTCGAAGATCCCGATGGTTACAAAATAGAGCTGCTCAGCCCGCATTAAGCCGCCGGCTTGGCAAACTGATGCATGGATTTCGCGTGAATGAAAAGACCCGCGTTGCTCCCTAACCGCTACCTGCTCGCCGGCTGCGCCCTGTTCTGGATTGCTTTTACCGGCGCGGCCCAGTCCTGCACAGCGACAACATACCAGTTTCCCGACCAGCTACGGACCGACGCCGGACCACTTCTGTACCTGAACGGTACAGGGGTGCACCGTTTTCTATTCTGGGACGTTTACGCCGTTGCGCTATACCTTCCCATCCCTGCCTCTCGGACAAACATGACGAGCAAAGATGCCTGGCGAAGCCGCATTTTGGACCAGGTCGAGGCGAAGCAGATTCGCTTTAGGTTCTTAATGGATGTCTCTGCTACTCAGCTGGTTCAGGGCTGGTCCGACGGATTTAAAAATAATCACACGGCTGCGCAGATGCAGCAACTTCAACCACTGCTGCAACAAACTTATCGCCACTTTCGCGATATGCAATCCGGCGACGAAATCACCTTTGACTTCCGACCCGGGCGCGGTACCGCCGTCAGCATTCATGCGCAGTCCGATATCCGCCAGGCCGACGCAAAGCCCGATGCAAAGAACCGGTTACCCGGCTACAATTTTTTCCGCAGCGCACTTAAAGTCTGGTTAGGTGATCGACCGGTAAGCTCACGCCTCAAAACCTGTCTGCTAACGCCACTACAGGCACAAACCCCACTGCATTAGCTGCACCCTTAGCTGCCATCCGTACCGAGCCGTATACAGCTATGCCGTACTATCCCAAACGGCTGCAATTATCCACATTTCAGGCTAGAATGGCCGCCCATTAACCGGAGAGCGCCATGACCTCGAACACCGAGACCCCGCAAGAATTACAGCCCGCCCCTATACTGCGTCGCCTTGGCGCAATGCTGTACGACTTTATGATCATCATGGCTATCTGGATGCTTGTAGGGGCTGTCGGTGTTGGTCTGAACGGCGGTCAGGCAGTAACCGGCCCTCTCTTCAGCAGCTTACTGTTTCTCGTGACTTTCGGATTCTTTGCCGGTTTCTGGACGCGGCGCGGTCAAACGCTGGGGATGCTGGCCTGGCGCCTGCGTATACAAACCCTTGACGGTGGGCCGATTTCACTGATGCAGTCTCTGCTGCGTTTTTTTACCGCGATTGCTGCTCTGCTGCCGTTGGGGCTGGGGTTGTGGTGGAGCCTGATCGATAAACAAAAACTGGCCTGGCATGACCGCTATTCAGAGACCCGACTGGTACTCCTCCCTGCCAAACCAAAGAAAAAGCCCTAATCGCTAACGCAGAGATAACACCCGGACGACGCCGTCGATTCATTTGACGAACAAACGGGTGCCCGCATCGTGCACTCCGTCGCCCTCTTAAAGCTACGCGACGGAGCGGGCTTGCCGGCTGACAAGCGGGCTCGTACCGGTCCGGGGCCGGCGCTGCCACACTCCCGGCTCATACTTTCAACCTCGAGGCTAACAGCTGCATCATTCGTTGAGGACGAACGCCCCCGGCTATCCTGCTCGCTTGAGAAGCCAACCGCCCACCAACAAACAGATCAGAATCGGCAACAATGCTGCCGCCAACGCCGGAAAACCAAGCAGCATACTCACCGGTCCCAGCAGATCCTGACTGAATTTAAATACCAAACCGATAATGGTACCTACCAGAATACGCTGCCCCATGGTCACCGAGCGCAAAGAGCCAAAAGCGAATGACATCCCGATCAATACCAGACCAACCATCGCCAGGGGTTGCAGCAGCCGATTCCAAAGGGCCAACTCATAGGCCTGCGCATTAATATTCTGCCGGTTCATATACTCACTGAACTGATACAGCCCCCGTACCGACATCCGGTCAGGTTCTTGCGAGAGCAATCCGAGCAGCTTGGGTTCCAGCCCGGTATCCCAAGTCATCTCATCAACCTGGCTGACACGGGTTTGATCTGCGCTGAATGCCGTCCGTTGCACCTGTTTTAATGTCCACACACCGTCGTGATATTGCGCGTTCTGTGCGTAAAGCGACTCTGTGAGACGATGTGACGCATCGAAATCGTACTGCGTCACGCCCTGCAATGTGCCGTTTCGATACACGGCATTCAGATGCATATAACGGCTTCCTTCCCGATGCCAGACGCCGAATGCGCCGACGGTCTGCTTGCCACTGCGTGCCGCAGAGCGATCTGCACTCGCCTGCTGCTCAGCGGCGGGAGCAACAAACTCCCCGAGCAGCGCACCGAAAATGATCATGACCAGCACCGGTTGCATAACCGAGCGTAAAATTCTTAAGGTCGAGATCCCTGCAGCCCGCATCACAGTCAGCTCGGAATTATTGGCCAGAATACCCAGCCCCACCAGGCACCCGACCAGGGCAGACATCGGAATAAACGTGTAGATACGCCGGGGCACGGTCATGAGAATATATTTCAGCGCCTCAGATGCCGTGTAGGCCCCGCCGACATCTTCCAGCTCACTGATGAAACTAAACAGCGTATCCAGACCGACAATCACAAGCATGACAAACAGAAACGACATCAGCACCGTCTGGCCGATATAGCGATCAATATGCCCCATCACCGCCGCCCTCCGGACCAGAAGGACAAGCGCAGGCGGCCACTATCCAACAGATGTAAAAACACCGCGACAGCGATAAAAACGCCATGCACCCACCAGATTCCGATCAGGGGAGGCAGCTGGCCCTTTTCGACAGCGCTGCGCGCTGCCGATAATAAAATCAGGTAGGCAAGATACAGAATAATGGAGGGTAACAGGCGAGCGTAGCGGCCTTGCCGGGGATTAGCCCGACTCAGCGGAAAGGCCATCAGGGTGACGACAATACACAAGATGGGCAGCGACACCCGCCATTGCCACTGGGCGACAAGCCGGGGGTCGTCGGAGGCAAGCAGCGCTCCGGTGGGCAGCGTTTCAACCCTGGCGACCTTTTCCCGAACGGTCGGTTCGGGCAGACGAACACCATACTGCTGAAACGCAACCCGGCGATAATCCGCCTGCCCCGGCACACCTTCGTAGCGATAACCATTTTCCAGCAGCAAAAAACGGCTTCCGCTACCTTCATCACGATACTGACTGCCGGATTCGGCCACAATCAGCCCGGGACGGGCATCCTCTCCCTCACCACCCCGGTCGGCGATAAACACCTCTTGCAATCGGGTTCTTTCATCGGTTAGTTCCTGGGTGTATATCACCCGCTGACGATCCGGTGTTGACTGAAACCGCCGCGCCGAGAGCGCATCAAATTCGGTCCGCGAATCCTGCTGGATAAATATTTGCTGTACCTGATCCGCCCCCCAGGGCGTCACAAACAAACTCAGGGCAGCAACGATCAACGCCACCATTGTTGCAGGCCCCAGAACCAGCCATTGCAAGCGGCGCTGGCTCATGCCGCACGCGCTGAGCACCACCATTTCACTTTCAAGATACAAACGACCACAACCCAGAAGCACGCCAAGAAACAGGCCCAGCGGTAAAATCAACTCCAGAAAGCCGGGGATCCGATAAGCCATGAGTACCAATAAGACATCAGCCGACAATTCGCCGGCGGCCACACTGGAAAGGTATTTAATGAAACGGCCACTCACGATGATCAGGAGTAACACACCCGTGACTGCACTCAGGCTGATGAGTATCTCTTTGGATATATAGCGAAAAACTAGCACTGACTCTCTGTTCTCCGTGCCCCCCGGCACATGCGGCAACGGTAGGGGTCTCTCAACAATGCGCCATTCAACCAATATCCGAACACCGGTCCGGTTGAATGTCTCTATAAAATAATGGCACGCTCTACACGCATAAAATGACGTTCATACCGGCCTGCCTTGAGCGCCTCGGCGAAAAACCAGACACTGTTAAAAATCAGCCCTGCAAAAGGGCTTTTTTTGACGTAAACTCAGCGAAAATCATAGGGTATAGCGGCAGCATGACGTTAGCTCACAAAGGTTCTGCACTGATTCATGACAGACCGATGATGCGCCCGGTGCTGCAACCTAAGCTGCCAGCCGGCTAATCGCGGCATTATCCACTAATAGCGAATCAATGTCTTGTGACCATTCCCCTCACCCGCGTGGCACTCTAGCAACGCTGCGGGGAAAACAAGACCCATGACTTACGGAGCACACATGGAATTTCTGATCAGTAGCGATGACATCATCACGCTGGAAACCGAATGTCTGGTCGTCGCTGTCGGCGATCAATCCGACACTAATAAGGGTAATCTGGGCCAGGCCGCTGCAGCCGTGGATGCCGCCAGTGGCGGGCAGCTGACAGCACTGGTCGACAGCGGGGATCTCACAGGCAAGACAGCCAAAACCCTGCTGCTACATCGTGTGCCCGGCATCAGGGCGAAGCGCCTGCTCCTGATCGGTTGCGGCAAAGCTGATGAGCGTCACGACAGAACCTTTGCCAAAGTTGCCACAGCCGCGATCAATGCGATCAAGGAAATTGGCTGTAACAGTGCGGCCTTTGATCTGGACAGCGATGTCGTCAATGAGCGTGACTGTTATTGGCGTACACGCCGCCTGGTTGAACTCGCCACCGCAGGGCTGTATAGCTTTGATCAGTTAAAGAGCAAGGCCGCAGACCCCATCAAACTGGAAAAGCTGGCAATAAACCTCTCAGCAGAGGACAGCGAAACCGGCGAACTGGCAGTGTACGAAGGTGCGGCAATAGCCAATGGCGTATCGACCGCGCGGGATCTGGGTAATTTGCCCGGCAATATCTGCACCCCGACCTACCTGGCTGAACAAGCGCAGGCACTGACCGAAATCAGCGAAAACATACGCGTCAGCGTACTCGAAGAGGCCGAGATGGCCGAGCTTGGTATGCACAGTTTGCTATCGGTCAGTGCCGGCAGCGTCCAGCCCGCCAAGCTGATCACCATCGAATACAACGGTGGTGATCAAAATCAGCAACCGCATGTACTGGTCGGCAAAGGTATCACCTTCGACAGTGGTGGCATCAGCCTCAAGCCCGGCGAAGGCATGGATGAGATGAAATACGACATGTGCGGCGCGGCCAGCGTGCTGGGCACCATGTCCGCGATTGCCGAAATGGCTCTGGATATCAATGTGGTGGCCATCATAGCCGCAGCAGAGAATATGCCGAGCGGTGTCGCGACCAAACCCGGCGACATTGTTACTACGATGTCAGGCCAGACCGTAGAAATCCTCAACACCGATGCCGAGGGCCGCCTGGTTCTGTGTGATGCGTTGACCTATGCGGGCCGCTTTAACCCTGCGTCGGTGGTCGATATCGCCACCTTGACCGGCGCTTGCATTATAGCGCTGGGACACAAAACCAGCGCGGTGCTCGCCAATAACGACGAACTAGCCCGCGAACTCATGACCGCCGGTACCTATGCAGACGACCGGGCCTGGCAACTGCCCTTGTGGGACGACTATCAAGAGCAACTCGACAGCAACTTTGCCGATATGCAAAATATCGGCGGACGCCCTGCCGGTACGATAACTGCTGCCTGCTTCCTGTCCCGGTTCGCTAAAGCCTATCGCTGGGCCCACCTCGATATCGCCGGCACGGCCTGGGTGAGTGGTAAGCAAAAAGGCGCCACGGGACGCTGCGTGCCTCTTCTGACCCAATACCTTATCGACCGTACTGCCTGATCCGCATCGATAACAAAATCAGCCTCACCGCTGCCGACCGCTAACCGGGGCCGGCAGCCCGTCGATGACAGGCAAGTACTGCTGTCAGGCAATGAATCAGTACGAAGCCAGAAACCACCGAACCAGAAACCACAGGACCAGATGCCACAGGAGAAGTCGCCCTCGCTATGACTCAAGTCGATTATTACGTCCTGCCCGGAAGCGGTAGCGATACCCGACTGCATTTTCTGTATCGACTACTGGATAAAATCCATCCCATGGGGATGCGCATCTACATCCGCGTCAACGATGAAACAGAAGCCCGCCAGCTCGATCAGCGGCTGTGGGAATATCGCGCCGATGCATTCCTGCCCCATTCATTGCTGGCGGAAGGGCTTGAGGCACCGGTGGAGATCGGCTATGGCGACAGCCTGCCCAGCCACCGCGCTGTTTATATCAACATGGCCGGCGAAATAGCGCCGGCGGCTTTAACCTTTGAACGCCTGATCGAGATCGTGATTCAACAAGAGCAGGTTCTGGCCGACACCCGGGCCAATTATCGCCAATACAAGCAACAAGGCTTTGCGATCCGCATGAACGACATGCGGCGAAAACCCCATTAACGCTGCGTTAAGCCGTGCGATGCAAAGACGTCAATCACCGGCCTTAATACAGCTTACTGAGAGTTCGTCACTGCACACGCGCGCAGCCCGCCGCCTTTCTCCGAGCTAAATCGTACAGATTACGCTCATTACTCAGCTCTTTGACGCCAACAGTGGTACCTCCCGAAGGGCTCATAGTATACTTTCAGGTTTCGCCGGGAGCTGCCCTCCCGCCAACGGTTTACGGGTAACGACACAGATATGGAAAAAACCTATCAACCCCA